>JALYUK010000481.1 GCA_030853805.1 Actinomycetota bacterium
GATCCACGATCCACTCCCGGTCAGCGATCCGGTGCGCCAGGGTCGCTGCATCGACAATCTGCGGGGTGTTGAGGTTCGGTGCGGTGGGGCCGGCGGCGTTGCCCGGTGACATGTGTATGTAGTAGGCCGGGTAGTCCCCCAACCCGGCGAGAATGTCCTGCGCCCAGTGCTGCTCGTCCTGGATCAACGCCGGGTTGATGTCCTTCTCGGCGCCGATCGTGGAGTCCGTGGCGCCCCCGGTAGAACCAGCCGAGCAGAACGAGCCGAACCCGTGGGTGGGCAGCACCTGCGTCTGATCGGGCAACTCCGTCGCCAGGCGGTGCACCGAGGCGAACTGATGATGCAACAGGTCCTGGGTGTGGTCCTGCCCGAGCAGATCCGGGCGCCCGGTCGCGCCGAACAGCAACGACCCGCCGGTGAATACCCCGACTGTCTCCGCTGCTTCGAAGCCCTGGGGACCAACGGCCTCCAACGCATACGACAGATGGGTGAAGGTGTGACCAGGAGTAGCGATCACCCGTACCCGCATCGTCGCTGACACCTGCACCACGTCACCATCGCGGACCGGAACCCGATCGAAGGAAACCTCGTCGTCGGCGTTCACGTAGTAGCCCGCTCCAGTGACGTGCGACAGAGCCAAGCCACCGGTCAGATAGTCGTTATGCAGATGCGTCTCGAAAACGTGCGTGATCCGCACCCCATGCTCAGTCGCCAGATCAAGCATCCGGTCGATATCACGCTGCGGATCAATCACCACCGCCACCGTCCCGTCGTGCACCAGGTAGGAGCGATCACCCAAGGTCGGCGTCTCCACGGTCAGCACCATCGGTTGTTTCGAGGTCGTCATCACAGATTCCTTCTCGTCCGGCACAGCTTCGGCCGGACTGGGTCGGCGGTCTCACTTTCGCGAGGGATCAAATACCCATGGGGGTATGTTCAGAGTAGCCTCAAATACCGCCAGGGGTACACCTACCGGATCGTCGACCAATAAGGAACGCCATGAGCTACGCACTCAGCACGACCATCCGTCAACCGTTCGCTGCGACCGTCCAGGCCACCCGGGACGCGCCGGCCGACCAGGCCTTCGGTGTCCTGACCGAGATCGATCTCGCCGCCGCCCTCAAAGCCAAAATCGATGAACACATCGCGCCGCAGGTCATGCTGGGCCCCTGCCCCACGTCGCCACCGACGCCCGCGACAGACTGACCAAGACCCTCGCCGCAGTCACCAGCCTCGCCACCCGCTGACCCCCACCCCAGACCGAACCCGCAAAGGACCACCCATGGTCGCTCTCGACCCCACCGACATGACCCCCGTGCTCAACCGGCTACGCCGAGCACAAGGCCAACTCGGCGGCGTGATCCGCCTGATCGAAGAAGGACGCGACTGCAAAGACGTCGTCACCCAACTCGCAGCAGTCAACCGGGCACTGGACCGCGCCGGATTCGCCATCGTCTCCACCGGCATGCGCCAATGCCTCACCTCCCCCGACGGCATCAGCCCCGAAGACCAGGCCACCATGGAAAAGCTCTTCCTCACCCTGTCCTGACACCCCACCGCGCACGTGGCTGCCTGCGGAACGCTCCGATGGGCGACCGGGATGCATCGCAACCATGGGTCCGGCGCCCGCTGCCCATCCTGTTGCGACGATCCCGCGAATCAGCTCGGCGACTGCTGGCCCAAGCGAGTTCCGCGCGGTTGGATGAGGGCATGGATGTTGCTGACTGGTTTTTGAGCGCGGCCGAGCGCGGCAATCCCGCCACCCGCCTGGACTCTCGCCACAACGATGGGCGAGCGTGGACCTCGGGTAATGAGGTCCTTCCCTTGGTGCACGGAGTGACCTACTTCGCTCAGTTGCTGAGGTGTCTGTGCGAACTTCGCGCAGGGGACCTGGTGTTGTTCACTGACTGGCGCGGTGATCCCGACCAGCACCTGGATGAGTCGGGCGCACAGGTCACGACCGCGTTGTGTGACGCCGCCAGCCGGGGCGTGGTGGTGAAGGGGCTGATCTGGCGTTCGCACCTGGACAAACTCTCCTTCAGTGAGCAGCAGAACCGTCATCTCGGTGAGGAGATCGAGGCGGCCGGTGGTCAGTGCCTGCTGGACCAGCGGGTCCGTCCGGGCGCCTCCCACCATCAGAAGTTCGTCGTCATGCGTCACCCCGGTCGCCCCGAACTGGACGTCGCGTTCGTCGGAGGTATCGACTTGTGTCACAGCAGGCGCGATGACGCCGCACATGCCGGTGATCCACAAAAGCAGCCGATGGCTGAGGTCTACGGGGACCGTCCCCCGTGGCACGACATCCAGGTAATGGTCCAAGGTCCGGCAGTAGCCGATGTCGAGGCCACGTTCCGGGAGCGGTGGCAGGACCCTGCGCCGCTGAGTCGTAACCCGATCAACCTGCTCAGCGAACGGCTGCGTCATGATGACCACACCGCCGATCCGCTGCCGGATCAACTGCCCGACCCTGCGCCGAGGGGAAGCGCCCACGTGCAGGTAGTACGCACCTACGGCAACCGGCATCCCGGGTACCCGTTCGCCCCGCACGGTGAGCGCAGCGTGGCCCGCGCGTACTCCAAAGTGATCCAGCGCGCCGAGCGGCTGATCTACCTCGAAGACCAGTACCTGTGGAACACCGACATCGTGGCGTGCTTCGCCGACGCGTTACGTACCTCGCCTGCACTACAACTCATCGCGGTCATTCCCCACCACCCCGACCAGGACGGGCGATTCTCACTGCCACCAAACCTGGTCGGACGACAGGCAGCGTTGGACCTGCTGCACGCCGCGGGACCAGGGCGAGTGGCCGTCTACGGGGTGGAGAACCCCGCGAGCACACCGGTCTACGTGCACGCCAAAGTGTGTGTGGTCGATGACGTCTGGGCAGCGGTCGGGTCGGACAACATCAACCGCCGCTCCTGGACGCACGACTCAGAAATCGCGTGCGCAGTCCTGGACGACGCGCATGACCCACGCGAACCACAGATCATCGACCGTTTCGGCTCCGGCGCGCGTACGTTCGCCCGCGAGCTGCGTTTGGAACTGGGCCGCGAGCACCTGGACCTCGACACCGACACCGCGTTGATCGATCCCGCCCGCGCATTCGAGACATTCGCGGCCAGCGCTACCCGCCTGCAGGCATGGCATGACGGCGGACGCAGCGGGCAACGACCACCGGGCAGATTGCGGCCCTACCAACAGCCACGGTTGTCGCGCCGCACCCTGGCCTGGGCAACCCCGCTCTACCGGATCATCTACGACCCGGACGGGCGCCCACTACGCATGCGTTACACCCACCGTTTCTGATTGACAACCGGGGATTTCGAGGCGCTTCGTGAGTTCTGCGGATCAGGCTTTGAACGCCGCGGAGTCTGTTCAGTCCGTTGTGGAGTGGCCCCGTAACGGGTTGCTGCACAACACGATCCGCTGTGACCGCGATGGTCACAGCGGATCGTCTTGCTCCAGTGCTGGTTACCGGGCTAGTAGATGCGGCGTCGAGATCCACCGATGGGGACCAGGTTGATCACCACGCCGACCACGAGCAGCACGATGCCGATCCACAG
>JALYUK010000461.1 GCA_030853805.1 Actinomycetota bacterium
CGCGCGCGTAGCGAGCTACTGCCGCTGATGTATTCCCCCGAGATCATCGACCTCTTCGGTGCCGCAAAGCAGATCTGCGACCCGGACAATCTGCTGAACCCGGGCGTACTCGTCGACCCGGCACCGCTGACCGCCGACCTGCGTTTCCCGGCCCGTAAGGCTCCAGCACCGCTCGCCTTCGCATGGACCTCCGACGGCGGTGACTTCAGTCAGGCCGTGCACCGCTGCACCGGCGTCGGCAAATGCCGCGCTGACAACACCGCCAGCGGTGGCGTGATGTGTCCGTCCTACCTGGCTACCCGCGAGGAGAAGGATTCCACCCGCGGGCGCGCACGGGTGCTGCAGGAGATGCTCAACGGCTCGGTCGTCAAGGGCGGGTGGCGCTCACCGGAAGTGCACGACGCCCTCGATCTGTGCTTGTCCTGTAAGGGCTGCGCGTCGGACTGCCCCACCGGGATCGACATGGCGTCCTACAAGGCCGAGGTCCTGCACCAGTCGTACAAGGGCCGACTGCGACCGGTATCGCACTACGTGCTCGGCCAACTGCCACGCTGGGTACGGGCCGGTGCGCGCATACCGCGAATCGCGAACGTCGCACTACGACTGGGTGACCGGGTCCCGCTCGCGAAATCCGCAGTGGGCGTCGACTCTCGGCGCAGCATCCCCGCCATCGCCGCTGACCCGTTCCGTAGCTGGGCCCGCACGCACGACCTCGCACCATTCGATCCCGTGAGCAGCACCGGAAACGAGGTCGTGCTGCTGGTCGACACCTTCACGGACAACTTCTCCCCCGCCGTCGGTGCAGCCATGGTCGCGGTGCTCCGCGACGCGGGATACACGCCCAGGCTGCCCACAGCCTCAGGATGCTGCGGGTTGACCTGGATCTCCACCGGCCAGCTCGACGGTGCACGAAAGCAACTCGAGCGCACCGTCGCCGGGCTCCTTCCGGCCGCGAGCGCCGGAGTCCCGATCGTCGGGATCGAGCCGTCGTGCACCGCGGTGTTGCGGCATGACGCAGCCGAACTGGTGCCGACCGCCGATGCGCGAGCTGTGCGTGATGCGACCGTCACTCTGGCCGAGCTGCTGGCCCGTACGCCGGGCTGGACACCGCCGTCACTGGCCGGGGTGCGGGTCATCGCCCAGCCGCACTGCCACCACCACGCGGTGATGAGCTGGGCCGCCGATGCGGCGCTGCTCGCAGACGCCGGCGCCGACGTTCAGCGCCTCGGCGGATGCTGCGGACTAGCAGGAAACTTCGGTGTCGAGAAGGGCCACTACGAGGTCTCTGTAGCGATCGCGGAGCAACAGCTACTGCCCGCCGTACGCGCAGCACGGCCGGGCGATGTGGTGCTCGCGGACGGCTTCTCCTGCCGCACGCAACTGGATGACCTGCTGGGCGCAATGCCGGACGGTACGTCTCGTGGGACACATCTGGCGGAACTACTGGCCGCCCACCTGCACTGATCGACCTCGCGACGTTGGTAGCAGCTACGCGCCCTCTGGAGCGGGTAGCTGCTACCAACTCGCCTCAGCCCCAGACAAGCGCGCGCGCCGGATCCTCCAACAGCGCGGCGATATCGGCCAGAAAGCGTGATCCCAGGTCGCCGTCGATCAACCGGTGGTCAAACGAGAGGGCCAACTGGGTGACCTGACGAGGCACGATCGTGTCGGTACCGTCGGCGGCGGTGACCACCCACGGCATCTTGCGAATCGCACCGAAGCACAGGATCGCGGCCTCACCGGGATTGATGATCGGAGTGCCCGTATCGACGCCGAAGACCCCGACATTGGTGATCGTGATGGTGCCGCCGGACATGTCGGCGGGCGGGGTACGGCCCTCACGCGCCGTCGCGGTCAGTCTGCCGATCGCTTCGGCGAGCTCACGCATCGACATGGTGTCCGCGCCCTTGACGTTGGGCACCACCAGTCCGCGCGGAGTTGCTGCGGCGATACCGAGATTGACGTAGTGCTTCGTGACGATCTCAGCGGATCCGTCAGCGACGTCCTGCCAGGTCGCGTTGACGCCGGGATGACGACGGATAGCGAGGCACATCGCCTTGGCCAGCACCGTCAGAGGCGTCACCTTTAGTCCGGTGAACTCCCGATCGGTCCGCAGCCGGGCAACCAGATCCATTGTCGCGGTGACATCCACCGTCACGAATTCCGTGACATGCGGAGCGGTGAAGGCCGATGAACGCATCGCGTCGGCGGTGAGCTTGCGGACACCCTTGACCGGCGTCCGAGTCTCCCGCGAGCCGGCATCAGCCGGTGCCGGCTGCACCGCATCATCGGGACCAGCAGCGTCATTCGCCAGGTACTGCTGCACGTCTGCGCGCGAGACAATGCCTGATTCTGCACTCGGCGTGACCTGTGCGAGATCGACCCCGTGGTCTTTGGCGAACTTTCGCACCGGTGGCTTGGCCAGCGCCTTGCCGCCGGAGACCGGTGCAGCTGCGGCCGGTGTTTCAGCCACGGGCACGGGGGTCACAGGTACGGAGGCCATAGGTACGGAGGCAACAGGGGCCGGCGGCTGCGGGGACGAGGACGGGGCAACAGGTGCCGGGGCGGCAGGCACAACGACTGCTGATCGACGCGCCCGACGGGCGGTCGGTGCAGGCGCAGAGCCGTACCCGACCAGATGCGGAACGCGTTCCTCGGGCTCGTCAGCCTTCTGCGTGTCAGCCTTCTGCGTGTCAGCCTTCTCCTCCGGAGCCAGCGCTGTGGGCGTGGTCACCTCGTCCGGATCAGTGCTGGCGGCGCCGCCCACCTCCACCGACACGATCGGAGTGCCGACCTCGACGGTGTCGCCCTCCTGCACAAATAATTCTTTGATGGTGCCCGCCCAGGGGATGGGTAGCTCCACCAACGATTTCGCCGTCTCGATCTCAACGACGATGTCGTTGGTGGCGACCTCGTCGCCGACCTTCACCTTCCAGGTGACGATGTCGGCTTCGACCAGTCCCTCGCCCGGGTCGGGGAGTTTGAACATTTGCAGAGTCATGCGGAAAGCCCCTCGGTGCTATGAGTGTCAGTAGGCCAGCGAGCGGTCGACGGCATCCAGGATGCGGTCGAGCCCGGGTAGGAACTCTTCCTCGAAGCGGCTCGGCGGGTAGGGGATGTTGTAGCCACCGACCCGCAGCACCGGTGCCTCCAGGTGGTGGAAGCACTCCTGCTGGATCTCGGCGGCGAGCTCGGCGCCCATCCCGAGGAAGGTGCTGGCCTCGTGGACGACGATCGCCCGGCCGGTGTCCTTCACGACACGGGTGATCGTGTCGACATCCAGCGGCGAGAGCGAGCGCAGGTCGACGACTTGCAGCGAGATCCCGTCCTGCTCGGCAGCCGCGGCGGCCTGCAGGCACGTCTTGACCATCGGGCCGTACGTCAGCAACGTCACCTGGGTGCCCTCTCGGACCACCCGTGCATCGTGCAGACCGAGGCGTACGCCCGCGTCGAGATCGACCTCTGCGCGCTCGTGGTAACGACGTTTCGGCTCGTAGAACATGACCGGGTCATCGCTCTCGATGGCCTGCTGGATCATCCAGTAGGCATCGGCCGGGTCGGAGCAGGCCACGACCCGCAGCCCCGCGGTGTGCGCGAAGTAGGCCTCGTTGGACTCGCTGTGGTGCTCAACAGCGCCGATGCCGCCGCCGAACGGCACCCGGATCACGATCGGCAGTCGCAGCGACCCCCGCGAACGGGCATGCATCTTGGCCAACTGGGCCACGATCTGGTCGAATGCCGGGTAGATGAACCCGTCGAACTGGATCTCGACCACCGGGCGGTAGCCACGCAGCGCGAGCCCGATCGCTGTACCGACGATGCCGGACTCGGCCAGCGGGGTGTCGACGACGCGGTCCTCACCGAAGTCCTTCTGCAGACCCTCGGTGATCCGGAAGACACCGCCGAGCTTGCCGACGTCCTCCCCCATCAGCAGCACCTTCGGGTCGTGTTCCATGGCTGCGCGCAGCCCGGAGTTCAGGCCTTTCGCGAGGCTCAACTTCTGCATCGCCATCAGTGCCCACCCTCCTGATCGAACCCGGCCTGGTAGGCAAGGAACGTCGCTTTCTCGCCATCGACCAACGGGTGTGGATCGACGTAGATCTCGTCGAACATCCGCGACTGCTCGGGCTCGGGCATGTTCTGACAGGCACTGCGTACCCGTACGGCGAGCTCGTCGGCTTCCTTGTCGACGCCTGCGAAGAACTCTTCGTCCGCGTACCCCTTCTGGGTGATGAACCCGCGCATCCGCTTGATCGGGTCCTTCTCGCGCCAGATGTCGACCTCGGCCGCAGAGCGGTACTTGGTCGGGTCATCGGAGGTGGTGTGCGCACCGAGACGGTAGGTGAATGCCTCGATCAACGTCGGTCCCAGCCCGTTGCGCGCATTGTCCAGCGCCATTTTCGTCACCGCATAGACAGCGAGGACGTCGTTGCCGTCGACCCGTATACCGGGGAAGCCGAAACCGAGGGCCCGCTGGTAGGGCGGCACCCGGAACTGCTTGTAGTTGGGCTCGGAGATGGCCCACTGGTTGTTCTGCACGAAGAAGACGACCGGTGCGTTCGCGACGCCTGCGAAGACCATGGCCTCGTTGAAGTCACCCTGGGCGGTGCCGCCATCGCCGGTGAATGCCATTACCGCGGTGTCGCGCTCGGGGTCGCCGGTGCCGACCGCACCGTCGCGCTGCACGCCCATCGCGTATCCGGTCGCGTGCAGCATCTGGTTGCCGATGACAATCGTGTACAGGTGGTAGTTCATCTCCTGCGGCGACCAACCACCGTGGTCGACTCCGCGGAAGAGTGCCAGCAACTGCTCCGGCTGGATCCCGCGGCACCAGGCCACACCGTGCTCCCGGTAGCCCGGGAAGGCGTAGTCGTGCGGGGCCATGGCCCGCGCGGAACCCACCTGCGCGGCCTCCTGACCCAGCAGCGAGGGCCACAGGCCCAACTCGCCCTGGCGCTGCAGCGCGTGCCCCTCGGCGTCCAGGCGCCGTACGAGCACCAGGTCGCGGTACATGGAGCGGGCATCGGCCGGCTCCATCGCTTCGACGATCTCGGCATAGGGGGTGTTGGCGGGGGTCCGCTCGAGGCGGGTGCCCTCCCCGTCGACGAACTGGACCATGTCGGGCCCGCCGTCGGTAATGTCCAGTGGCGTCCCGGCCACGACGGTTTCGTGGTGTACGACGACATCGTGAGTGTCGGTCACGTGTGCTCCTGTTCCCTGCGGCATCGGTGGTGCCTGTGGTCGGTCAGCTGGTCACCGCGCGCCAGGGTCGCTGGCAGGCGGTGAACGGTGCCACGTCGTTGTGGCGCCAGTCACAACGACGCACATTACCGCGCTCGCCTGACTGCTCCGCCCACTGGCATACATATGTTGCGAATGCACTACTTATTACTACGCCGCTCGCGGTGTTGCTATGCCACTCGGGGGCCGGGCTTGGGGCGCAGGATGCGGTGGCAGGCCAACCCGAGCAGCGCGCCCAGGCCCGCGGCCACGACCGGCACGGCGTACCCCGCGTGCGGGCTCACGCTCTCGACCACGATGCCGCCGAGCGATGACCCGCCTGCGATACCGATGATCATCGCTGTCGAGACGAGGCTGAGCGACTCGGTCACCTGGTTGGGTGGCACGAGCGCGCTCGCGAGCTTGATGGTGACGATCAAGGTGGGGGCGGTGGCGATTCCGGCGAAGGTCAGGGCTACCGCGAGAAACGGCACGCTGCCCACGAACAGCACGGGCGCCTCCAGCAGACACATGGCCAGTGCGCCGCCCCACAGCGCACGATTCAGCGGGATCGCGTTGTCCCGCAGGCCGTAAACCACGGCCGCGATCGCCGATGCCAATGCATAGAGGGCCAGGATGAACGCGGCCGCCTCCGGGTGGCCGAGCGACGAGGTCGTCGCAATGGTGACGATCTCGTTCGCGCCGAAGATCCCGCCGATCATGAAGGCGACGGCGCACACCACCAGGACCGCGGGGATACGCAGCACAGATTTCGTCTGCTCGTGGGAGACCCGGTCCACCGGGGGTTCGGTATCGGTGCGGGCCAGGAAGATCAGGCTGCCGATTCCGAAGAAGAATGCCGCGGCGATCAGGCCCGCTTCGGGCAGCACCATGGTTGCCAGTACGACGGCCAACGCCGGACCGCCCACGAAGGTCAACTCGTCGATCACCTGCTCCAGCGACATGGCCGAGTGCAGCAACTTAGGTCGCTCGGACAGCAGATAGGACCACCGGGCGCGACTCAGATTGCCTGTCGTCCCGGTCACGGCCGACATCGAGTAGGCGAGGAACAACGTCCAGATGGGCGCACCGAGCAGGGAGACCAGGACCGTCCCGATCGACCAGAACGTCGACCAGGCCACCAGCGGCAGCGTGACGCGGCGCTGCCCGTAACGATCGACGGCGCGTCCGATCAACGCACCGGAGACCGCCAGGACGACCAGCGCGCCCGCGGACACCGCGCCGGCGAGGGAGTAGGACCCGCGACGGCTCGCGACCATCGCGACGACGCCTACCCCGAACATCGCGCCGCCGAGTCGCTCGACGGCGGACCCGATCAGAAATTGGCGGGCTCCGGTCACCCGGAGTACGTCGCCGTACCCGTGCGTGCTCATCAACGTCGTCGGTCAGCCGGCGCGAAACGCTGCAGCGACCTGGATCAGCCGGTCGTTGGCTGCGGTCTCGGCGATCGTCGCGCGCACGCCGTCGCCGGGGAAGGGCCGCACCGTCAGACCCGCGGCCTCGGCTGCGGTTGCGAAGGACAGGGCATCGTCGCCGAGCGGGAACCAGATGAAGTTCGCCTGGGTCACCGGCAGCTCCCAGCCCTGCGCGATCAGTGCTGCGACCACGCGGTCGCGTTCAGCGACCAGAGCGTTGACCCGCTCCAGCAGCTCGGCCTCGGCATCAAGGCTCGCCACAGCAGCCCGCTGGGCGATCTCGCTGACCCCGAACGGTGTCGCGGTCTTGCGTAGGGCTTCGGCGATCCGGGGCGCCGCGACGGCGTATCCCACGCGTAGCCCGGCCAGCCCATACGCCTTGGAGAAGGTCCGCAACACGGCCACGTTCGGGTGGGCTGCGACAACTTCCATACCGCGCACGGCGTCCTCGTCGCGGACGAACTCCAGGTAGGCCTCATCCACCACGACCAG
>JALYUK010000500.1 GCA_030853805.1 Actinomycetota bacterium
GGCGTGATCGGTGCCGGTGGCGCAGCGGTCTTGCGGTGGGTGGACGGAGCGCTTTTGGAGCTACCGGCAGTTCCCAGGGTGGGTATCCCGCCGTGGACGGTGCCGCCCGTGGCTGGCTTGTTCACCGCGTACTGCGCTTGTTCCAGCGAGTTCACGACGAACCCGAGGTGAGGGGTGCGCGCCCACTCAGCCAACCGTGCAGCGGTGGAGTCCGTGCCGGGCGCAGCGAGAGCACTACCAACGGAGAAGGCCAGCCACACACCAACGACTAACACCACCGTCCTCGCCCCGGTGCGCAGCAAACGACCGCGCCGGGACAAGCCCTTCCTGCGACCTCGACGGCGTGGCTTCCTCGGCTCTGGCGTGCGGCGCGTCGGGTCCGCTACGCGCATGGGGTCATCCGGATGACGGGTCATAGGTGCCTGTTCCTTGCGGATGGAAAGATGTGTGAAGGGCCGCGGTACATGGTAGGTACCTTCGTGGATCGGTGGCGTCCGCGCGGCGTGATGAGCGCCCCGAGCCTGGGTGAGGAGACGAAGGTCGGCGCAGCCGGTGAGGGTGCGACAACCCATCGGCGCTTTTTGATGGTGTGGGGGCTCAGCATTGACGGGCTCAGCATTGACGGGCTTAGTGTCCGAGGTGGCGGGTTAGGTGTTGCCAGGAGCCGTCGGCGTACACCAGGAGAGTGGCTGTTGCGGCGGCAACCGCGACGGTGAGTGTCATCACGACCGCCCGCAGGCCAGGCCCGGGCGTGGGTGATCCGTTCCCGGAGCGGGCGGCGACCTCCCGCACGGCGGGCACGGTCCGGGCCAACACGTGCAGCCCGGTCGCGATGCCCCACACAATGAAGGAGCCTTGGTGCAGGGTGAGCCAGTCGAGCCGGAAACCGGCCACGGTGGCTAGCGCCGTCCGGCTGCCCGATTCACCGATCACGATGAGTGCGACGCCGGTCCCCAGTACTGCCAGCGTGCTCGCCACAACCAACGGTCCCAGCAGGCGCAGCAGGGTCGGTGGTGGCCCGGCGGTTCGGTAGTCGGCGTTTCCGCTGTAGTACCGCACGATCCGCCAGCTGGTCGTTGCCGTTTTGAGTAAGGCAGGGGGGATCAGTAACGCGCCGAGCACGACGTGCCAGGTGATCAGACCGCGCACGTCCAGCAGCGTCACCAGCTCGGCCAGGAACAGCACGAGCAGGACCAGGCCGGTCCAGGCGGTCAGGAGCGCATTGCCGGCTGGCCCTCCGGTGCGCGCGGCGACGGGGTTGGTGCGTTCCCGGCGTCCAGTGGCGTGTGCCACCACATCGGTGATCAGCTCACTCACCGTGCTCGAGGCGGGTTCGCTACTCATGGGCGGGTCGCCAGGCGCAGCGCGAGGCGGGGGCATTCACGTACCGCGGTCGCCGCGGCCTCGCGGGCGCCGATCGTGACCGGGATGGTGCCGCCTGCGTACCGCCCGATCGGGTAGCCCCAGTCATCGGGGCGCAACACCCCAGGCAGTAGATCGATGCAGACTCCGCGTGCTTCGCAACGGGTCCAGTCGATGACCAGCTCTGTGTTCATGACCGCTGCGTGTTCATGATGTCCTTCGCTGGGTACTGGGTGGTGTTCGGTTGCGGTGTGCAGTGCAGCGTCCGGCCAGGTGGTGCGCCACCTCGGCTGAGAACGTGCGTAGGGTGCTGCGGATGAAGCGGGCGGTGCCGTCGGGGTGGCGGCAGGCGCCTCGTCCTTCGACCACGTCGCTGAACCGATACAACTGCGCGACCGTGTCGGAAGTGGCGCGTCCGTAAGCCAGATCGTCCAGGTGTGAGGCGATGGTCGGTAACCCGTTGCGGCACGGTCCACATTGACCTGCTGATTCCCCGGCAAGGTAGGCCGCGATGTCTGCCGCGGCTTGTACCCCGCAGCGCTGTGCAGGCAGTGCGATGAGCACGCCGGCACCGGGGGAGGCACCGTACTGGCTCAGTCCCTCAGCGCTCAGCGCCGATGCGGCGACCCGCCCAGTCCACGGCACCCAGCACCCGTGGTAGCCGCCGATCAGCATCGCGTGGACGGGTTGGCTCAGCCCACCCGCGCGATCGATGATGTCGCCCAGCGCGGTGCCCCCGCGGACCTCTAACACCCCGGGCTGGGCGACGGCACCGGAAATGGTGACCAGGCGGGTCCCGGGCTCGTCCGGCACACCACGGGAGCGGAACCACGATGCGCCGAAGCGGGCGATCAGCGCAATGTGCGCCAACGTTTCCACGTTCTGCACGATGGTCGGGCGCCCGGTGATCCCACGGGTCATCAGTGGCGCGGTGAGCGTGACGGGTCGGGCGGGCAGGCCGCTGACCAGGGCGGCTACAGCGCTTTCCTGTCCGGTGACGAACCCCTCGGGCGCGGCGTGCAGTTTGACGCGGCGGCCGGGGCGATCGTGGACCGCGGCGTCGATCACGGTGTCCAGCAGGTCGCCCGGCGCGGCGAGGTGGGTGGACCGTACGCCGGTAATACGGGCGATGATCTCCAGGCCGTCCAGCACCAAATGCGGTGACTGTTGCAACAGCACCCGGTCTTTGCTGCTGGCCGGTTCACCCTCGGCGCCGTTGGCGATCACGATGGTCTCGGGTGTCTGGGCGACCAGTGCGAGTTTGCGGGCGGTGGGGAAGTGAGCGCCGCCGTGTCCGGTCAGACCGGAGGCGGCGATCTCATCCAGCAGTCTGGGTCCGCTGTGTTCGGGTAGTGGACCCCGCAGGTCTAGATGCTCCCGCCAGGTCACGGCGTGCCCGCCGAGCAGGGCGCCCGCAGCGGGACCGGCGCGGTGCGTCGTGCTCATGGCAGTCCTGCCAGGTCGCGTGGGGGTAGGACGCGCTCAGGGAGCTCTTCGGGTGCGAATGTGGGGCTAGCCAGTCGCCATCCGAGGGCGCCGATGACCAACGCGACGCAGGCCGCGACGATGCTCAGCAACCACCCGGTGCTCCGGTCGGTGCCGTTGCCCAGGGCGTGGCCGATCGCGGCGGGCCAGCATAGGTAGGCCGCCCAGTGCAGGACCCGCCAGACTCTCAGACCCAGTCGGTGACGCAGCAAACTGGACACGATCAGGATCACCACCAGGTCGGCTGCGACGGTTCCGAGTCCTTGCCAGATCGGCCGGTAGGACCCCACGAACGGCACGATGATGTCGATCAGGCGCAGTTGCGCGTACGGATCGAACAGCAAGGTTCCCACGTGCAGGGTCAGGAAGAGTAGGGCGCTGAGGCTGGTGGTGCGGTGCACGGTGGTGACCGTGAACCGCGGTAGCCCCGGTAGTGGTCGTCCGGACCGGGTCGCGATCCCCAAAGTGAGGGTGAGAGTGAACAGGACCAGGGCGCTGACCCCGAAACCTCGGCCGAAGTACCACAGCGTGTTGGTCATGCCGGCCACCCTCCGAGCCGGATGACGTGCCCGGTCAGGTCGACGAGGCGGGCGGGCAGACCGGTCGCGGCGAGCATGCCCGGGGCGGCCGTTCCTTCGACGATCGCGGCGGTGGACCAGGTGTTGGCCTGCATGCAGGTCGCTGCAGCCACCGACACCGTGCGCCAGACCGGTCGGACCGGGGCAAGGGTGAGCGGGTCCACGATGTGGTGAGCCCGACCCGGGCCCAACCTGCGGTGCAGGGTGGAGGAGGTGGCGATCGCACGGGCACCCTGCAGATCGACCATGCTGGCCGGTTGGTCGTTGCCGTCTTGGACCAGCACGGACCATCCGTCGTCGGGGTCCAGTCCGGCGACCCGCAGGTCACCACCCAGGCTGACTAGCACGCCGCACCCGACAGCTTCAGAAATGAACTGGGCGGCCTGGTCGGCGGCGAACGCCTTGCCGGTCGCGCCGAGGTCGAGCAACGTATGAGCGGGCATCGCCAAGGTCTGACCCCGCACGTCGATATCCCCCCAGGTCGTGGGCCGGGTCGTGCTCAGCACAGTCGATGCTGTGCCCAGGCGGGCGATGACCGTGCCGATCGTGGGGTCGACCCGCCCGCCCGAGATCGCTGCCGCCCTCAGCGCGGAGCTCACGATTTCGCTCAGCAACGGGCTGATGTGGTGCTCGGTAGCGTCGCAGCGGGCGATCCGGCACACTTCTGAATCCGCCCGAAACCGGCTCGCTGCTTCCTCGATCGACCCCAGTATTTCGCGTAGCATCGCGGTTGCCCCGTCCAGCGCATCCGGCTGGGTCACCACGATCCGCATGGTCGTGCTCCATTGTTCCCACTGCGCCACGGCCGGTGGGCGACGCGCGGTGGCAGTGGCAGTCATGATCCCGCGGACGTCGCGGACGGCTGGGTAGCGCTGGAGGGGGCCAGCTGCGGCTGAGCTGGCGTCGCGCTACTGGAAGGTGCTGAGGTGGGCTGGGATGCAGGGCTGCGAGTACTCGGGCTTGTTCGGGTGTGGGCACGGGGGGTGGCGGGCGCTATTGTATGGCCGGTGCGTGGCGCGGCGCTGGCCGGTGAACTTCCTGCCGCGACTGCCGCGACCATCACCGATCCTGTGGCGGCGCCGGCGACCAGCACCCAGGTCACGGTACGGGCGCGTGTGCGGGCTGAGTCGATGCGGTTCGGTGTCATAGGGGTCTACCTTTCCTGGATGTCAACAGTTCTCGTCAACAGTCCTCACTCTCCCCGGGTGACCTGGGCAGAAGCTCATCCCAACTTCTGAGGACCCTCTGAAAGACGGGTTCGAGGGGCCGCATGGGAGATTCTGAGCGGGCGCTAACGAAGAGGGCCGATCGGTGACGGGTGATCACCGACGCGTCATCCGCAGAATCAGCCAGTCAACCTCGACCCACCAGCCTGGTGACAGTGTTGATGATGCTCCAGCTGTTCTCGTTGTCGATGACGAGCAAAGTCTCGCCGAGGTGCTGGCCAGCGTGCTGCGCCGAGAGGGGTGGATCGCGTACACCGCCTACACCGGTTCCAGCGCCGTCCAGGCCGCACGCGATATCAGACCGGAAGTGATCGATAGTTCGCCAACAAAATCTGGACCTACCCGACCTAACCCGACGACCCCGCCCGACTATCGGCGGTGGAGCCGACGCCCCATCGTGAGCGATATCGCGGCCGCTGTCACACCCCTACACCCACAACAGCAGCGGCAACGCTGCTGGCCACCTCACACGACGGCCCTATGCAAGATCCGGGCTAGCCCGAATTCGTACAGTCCCGGAGGCGGCGCAAAAATGCCCAAATATGTACGGTTTGGTTCTTTCGAAAAGGTAATGAAGAAGATTCAATAGTGACCGCGGATACGGAAGCGGACGTGGGTGTGAGGTGCCAGCGAAACTGGTGGCCGGCCCACTGACTGGCCCTCACGCTGAGCGCTTCGCCTGGTTAGTGGACCGGGAAACGGCACATCTGAAGGAGATTTCATGTACCAGCACACGCGCGCCGTGATCGCGGTGGCCCTGACCGGGGCGTTGGCGGGCGCCGGGGGAGCCGCGATGGCTGCTTCACCAGCGCGCACGGGGGCCT
>JALYUK010000025.1 GCA_030853805.1 Actinomycetota bacterium
GTACATCGGCAGATCAGCCAGGCGCAGTCCCCGCGGCATCGCTGCGCTCGCGTTGAAGGCACCACTGATTCGCTGGGATCGCCGCGCCGCAGGGCGTGCCGACCATTACTGGGCTAATTCCACCGTCGTACAGACGCGGATTAACGACGTCTACGGCCTTGCATCCGAGCTGCTGCACCCGCCATCAGGTATCGACGCCACCGCACCCCTGGAACGGCCGCAGGACGCCCCGGACGGGCCGTTCCACTTGTTGGTGGCCCGGCTACTGCCCTACAAGAACGTCGACCGCGTGCTGGCCGCGTACACCGGCCGCGCGGAGCAGCTTCTGATCGTCGGTGACGGGCCGATGCGTGAGCAACTCCTCCGCCAGGCCCCGCCCAACGTCCGCTTCGCGCATCACCTGCCGGATGCACAGCTGCGGTGGTGTTACGCCCATGCGCAAGTGCTGATGGCGGCCAGCCACGAAGATTTCGGGCTGACGATCCTGGAGGCAGCCTCCTACGGCACGCCCGCTATTGCGTTACGTGCCGGCGGATTCCTCGACACGGTGCGGGAGGGCGAAACGGGGGTGTTCTTTGATGAGCCCACGGCCGCGTTGATCTCACAGGCAATCGATCACTTCATCGGGTCCACCCTCACCAAAGAAACCGTCATCGAGCACGCCGCGACCTTCGCTGAGGAGCGCTTCGCCGCTCGCCTGCGCGAGAAAGTCACCGAGATCACCTCAGGGTGAACCTGGTGACTTCTCGCCAAAGGTCATACCTTCGTGCGACGCTTGCCCTTCTGTTTCGCACGACGCGACTGGTCTGCGTCCCCGCTTTCGCTGGAGTAGCCGCCGTAGCCGTACCCGTAATAGGCCGACCCGAGGCCCTTAGCGGAAGCTCGGTTGATGACCGAGCCCAGCAGACGCGCGTTGATGCGCTCCAGCGCACCCACCGAGACCTGCAGGTGGTCTTTGGTCGTCTTACCCTGCACCGTCACCAGCAGCGCTCCGTCCGCCGCGTGGGCGAGCAGACCTGCGTCAGTCACCGGCAGGATCGGTGGCGCGTCGATGATGACCATGTGCGTTTCGCGCAGGGTCTCGATCAGCGCACGCATCCGCTCCGAACCGACCAGTTCTGACGGGTTCGGGGGTACCCGCCCTGCGGGCAGCACCAGTAGGCGTTCGGTGGTGACCGTCTGCAACGCGTCCTTCAACTCCACATCACCGGCCAGGACCTGCGACAGTCCCACCGACCCGTCGATGTCGTAGACGTCGGAGACGGTCGGGCGCCGCAGGTCGGCATCGATCAACACGGTGTCGGTGCCGGCATCGGCAAGCACCCGCGCCAGCATCGCCGCGACAGTCGACTTGCCCTCACCCGGGTTCGGGCTGGTCACGACGATCGCCCGGGGCGGGTTGTCGACGTTGACGAACCGCAGGTTGGTACGCAGCTGGCGCAACGCCTCGCCGGCGTGCGAGTGCGGGTCGGCGTCGCGGCGGGAGTCACCCTTCAACGCCGGGGTCTTCGGCAGGATGCCGAGGGTCCCCGCCCCGGTGATGTCCTCGACGTCCTTGACGGTGCGTAGCTTCTGGTCGAGCATCACGCGCAGCGCAGCAAGCAGTCCGCCCAGGACTAGGCCCACGACGAGTCCGCCCGCCAGATATTTCTTGACACTAGGGCTGACGCGAGCGCCCTGTCCGCCGGCTACCTGAAGTGGCACCACGCGGATAATGGAGGGTGCCCCACCACCGGCATTCTCGACTTTCTTGACGGTGGCTGCGGTCGCGGCCAACGCGGCGTTGGCGATCTTGGGGCAGTCCGAGGCCGTACTGCAGGTCGCGGTCACCGTGATCAATGCACCAACGGTTGAGGCAGTGGCGGTGATGTTGCCCGCAACACGACCCACTGGAATACCGGTCGTTTTAGCTACTTCCTGCGCCACTGGATAGGAGTTCACCAGTTCGCTGTAGGCCTGCGCCTTCTGCTGCGCGACCTGCGTGCCGTTGATCGAGTCGGCCAGGTTGGAGGAGCCACCCACCTGCACGAAACCAGACGCCGTCGACGCATACGTCACGGGGAGCGTGGACTCGTACGCGAACGCCGCCACAATGCACACCACTACGGCCGCAATAAGAATCTGCCAGTTGGCGCGAACAATCCGGATGAAATCGACGACGGTCACGTGATCTTCAAATCCTTGCTTAGGGATGGGGCCTGCCAGCGCATAACTGAAGATCCCCTCATGGCAGGGTGCATGCTACCTGTTGCGGCTCAATCTTTCGTGCGTAAAGGCTCCAGCAGGCTGCCTTCGACCAATTGAGCGAGAAACTGAGTTACCGCGCCGCGCACCGAATCGGCCGGCTCACCGATGAAATCGGCGACCTGCGACGTGATGTCGGCGCCCGGGGCCTGGCGCGCTGTCTGCCAGATCACCGCTGCAACGCCCTCCAGGACCACCGCCTGCAGGTCGTCCATCGTCGTGAGATAAATCCGCAGCTGCCCGTCGCGCTCGTCGGTCATCCACGCGACGCGAGGCGGCACAGCATAGGAGGGCGCAATCTCATTCATCTCTGGGCCGCACGCCGGTCACGCCGACTCGCCACGAGCGATTTCAACTCACCCAATGCCACCAACGGCCGACTCAGATAGGCCCGACGCCGCTCACTCGCCGACGGCTCGTGACCCAGCCGCATCCGCAGGTGGTCGTCGTTGGGCGAGAACGCCTCCCCAACGATCCGCGCCTTCTCCCGCACACTCGGGGCCGCGCGCACCCGCGCTCGCCACTCCTGAGACCGGGTGCCCCCTTGGGAGGCCACCTCCCACAGATCGTGCTCGGGCCGATTGCGGAATTCGTCCAGGCCACCAGTAGCGGCGGCAAAGGCCACCTCGGCATTCAGTTCCTGCGCCCTGAGCACCACCGTTGCCCACTGCTGCTCGGACAACGCCTGGCGCAGGTGATCGACATCGGGCTTCCCAGCGCCACTGTCGCGCGCAGCATGCAGAACCAGGATCAACGCCTGATCCAGCAACGCCGGCACGGCCAACTCCTGGGCAGCGATCGTGCTGGCGCCCCGATGCTCCCACAGTTGCTGGAACGCCGACGCGGGCGGGATGCCGATCCCCGGAAACGAGCGATGCACATCGACCCACCCCCAGTGCGGGTGATGCAGATTGGCGGCATGACGGAAGATCGAGCCGGTTTCAAAATGGGTGCGGACCTCGAACCCCGCGGTGATCAATACCGCCATCAGCGCATCGACCTGGGTCGGATGAACCAGGATGTCGACGTCTGAGCTCCTGCGGTCTTCGTAGCGAAGCACGGGGTCGAGCGCCTGGCCCTTGATATGCAGCAGATCGACTTTGGCCTGCCGCGCAAGGTGGTCCACCACTGCATGCGCCAACGACAACCTGATCGGCATCGGAATGTCGACCTCGGACAGCGGCGTGGGCATGGTCGTCAAACTATAAGGGCGACAACCGGAGCAACCACCGGTCTCGAGCGGCTCAGCCGGCGTCTTGCAGCGGCCAGCCCTTTTTCTTCAGGCGTCGCTGGACCCGTTCCAGATCCCCCAGGGCGGGCATCCCGTTGGTGTACCGGCTGATGAGCACTCCGACGTCGACCCGCGAGATCGCCGGATCGTCGCCGGCTTTACGGGCACCGGAGATGAGTTGACGGGCAACTTGTTTGACTTCGTCGTCGGACAACTGCCGGCGCAGCAGCGCAAAGAGCGGGAGATAGTCGTTCTCGGGCACACCGTCGGGGTATCCGGCCCGCAGCCACGCCACGAGCCCGGCCAGGAATATCGGCCGCTCCATCAGAAGACCTCGATCCCCAGGTAGTGCCTGAGGCTGTCCTTGGTGATCCACAGAACTCCGAGGAACACCACCACCGCAATAGCTGCGAACAAGGTGTAGGCAACGCCTAGGGCGGCCGGGTGGGACCGGGTCGCAACACCGGCAGTGTCGGTTGATCCCGGCGTGCCGTGACCGACCGCCAACAGCCGAACCCCGACTGCGAAGAGCGCTGGTAGCCCGGCGCCGAAGATGAGCCCGACGACGAGCACCCTCAGTAGTGCAGTGAAAGTGGCGGTGGTGATCATCGCGCGTCCTTGGACAACGACCTGGTGGTCGCCTTCGCTGCAGGCGTCACTGTCGCGGTGGCCTTCGAC
>JALYUK010000045.1 GCA_030853805.1 Actinomycetota bacterium
CGCGGTCACCACGAGTACCTCTATCAGCAGAACATGAAGATCGTCGCGCCGATCATTGTCTCCACGCGCGGGTACGCGATCCTGTGGGACACCCAGTCGCTGTGCTCCTTCCACGACGATCAGGACGGCACCTACTTCTGGACCGAGACCGATGACGAGCTGGACTTCCTGGTCATCGCCGGGCCGGAGTTCGACGACATCGTCGGCCAGGTCCGCCATCTCACCGGCCAGGCGCCGATGCTGCCGCGCTGGGCGCTGGGGTACGTGCAGTCCAAGGACCGCTACGAGGATGCCGCCGAGCTGATCGACGTGGTCGGGCAGTTCCGCGCGCGGGAGCTGCCGATCGACTGCATCGTGCAGGACTGGCGGCACTGGCCGGAAGGTCAGTGGGGGCAGAAGTCTTTCGACCAGGAACGGTTCCCCGACCCGGGCGCGCTGGTCGAGGATCTGCACGATCTGAACTGTCGGCTGATGGTTTCGATCTGGCCGAACATGCACGGCGACGGCGCGAATGTGAAGGAGTTCCGCGAGCACAGGCAGCTGCTCGGTGACGGCTCGACGTACGACGCCTTCGACGCCGATGCCCGCGACCGGTATGTCGCCCAGATCAACCAGGGCTATGTGCGGCACGGGGTGGACGCCTTCTGGTCCGACTGCACCGAACCCTTCGAGGCCGACTGGAAGGGCGTGGTGAAACCGCAGCCCTGGCAGCGGGTCGTCATCAACGCCGGTGAGTTGAAGAAGTACCTCGACCCCGAGCGGATGAACGGGTACTCCCTGGCCCATTCGGCCGGGCTGTACGCAGGGTTGCGCGAGAACGCCCCCGACAAACGGGTGTTCACCCTCACCCGGTCCGGCTTCATCGGACAGCAGCGCTACAGCGCGGTGACCTGGTCCGGCGACACGTCCGCGACCTGGACGGCCCTGCGTGGGCAGGTCGCGGCCGGGCTGAGCATGTGCGTCACCGGCACCCCGTTCTGGACGATGGACGTCGGCGCCTACTTCGTGACGCCCGGTGACCTGTGGTTCTGGAAGGGTGACTACGAGGGGGGCAGTGCCGACCTGGGTTACCGCGAGCTCTACCTGCGGTGGTTGCAGATGGCCACCTTCATCCCGGTCATGCGCTCGCACGGGCGGTGTACCCCGCGCGAGCCCTGGCGGTTCGGGGACGTCGGCGAACCCGTGTACGACGCGATCGCCGCGTCCATGCGGCTGCGGTACCGCCTGCTGCCCTACCTGTACTCGCTGGCCGGGTGGACCACCCAGCGCGGGTACACCCCGATGCGGATGCTTGCCTTCGACTTCCGGGACGACCCGGAGGTGTTCGACATCGTCGACCAGTTCATGCTCGGCCCGTCGCTGCTCATAGCCCCGGTCACTGCGCCGATGCTGCACGGCCCGGACTCCACGCCTTTGACCGACGTGCCACAGTCCCGCACGGTCTACCTGCCCGCCGGTGTCGACTGGTTCGATTTCTGGACCGGTGAGCGGTACCGCGGCGGGCAGCGCATCGCCGCCGCCGCTCCGCTGGACCGCATCCCGGTGTTCGTCCGCGCCGGCACGATCCTGCCGTTGGGCCCGCAGGTGCAGCACACGGAGGAGGACCCGTGGGGACCGCTGGAACTGCGCATCTACCCCGGTGCCGACGCGTCGTTCGACCTCTACGAGGACGCAGGCGACGGCTACGGCTACGAGGCAGGCGAGTTCGCCTTCGTGCCGATCCGCTGGGATGACGACGCGCAGACCCTTACCGTCCAGCCGCGCGAAGGTGACTTCGCCGCGGTACCTGCGCAGCGGTCGCTGCATCTCGTGGTCGTCTCGACCACCACGTCCGCCATATCCGCCCCATCCGATGTGTCGGATGCGGCGATCTCCTACGACGGGACCGGCGACCGATGGTCGGCGACGCCCGCCCGATGAATACCAGTGAAATCACCACCAACCGGAGGAATGTTCATGTCTGAGATCAACCGTCGTAGTACCCGCAGGACCATGCTCACAGGAGCGGCCGCAGCCGCCGTGGGGGTCGGAGTGGTGCCCCAGGCGCTCGCCGCGACCAACACCACGGATCACCTGACTGCAGAGCATCGGCGCCCCAAGAAGGGTGACCCGTCGCCGAAGCGCCCTTTCGTCACCACGCGCAACGGCAACTTCATGATCGGTCGCGACAAGTTCCGCTTCGCCGGCACCAACACCTACTACCTGCACCAGCAGTCGCATTACATGATCGACGCCGCGCTCGATGACGCCGCGAAGATGGCCCTGCCGGTGATTCGCGCCTGGGCGTTCGCCGACGGCCTCTCCAACGCCATTCCCATGCAACCGCAGCCCTACACCTACGACGAGGCAGCGTTCGACAGCCTCGACTACGCGGTGTGGCGGGCCGGCCAGCTCGGTATCCGGCTGTCCCTCGGATTCACCAACAACTGGTCGTCCTACGGCGGTATGCCGCAGTACGTCAGCTGGTTCCTCGGGCTGGCCGACGACGAGTACGGGACAGCGGTCAACCACGACAAGTTCTACACGACCGCATCGATCAAGAAGTGCTACAAGGCGTGGGTCAAGCACGTCGTGACAAGAGTCAATCCCTACACGGGGCTCCGGTACAACCAGGACCCGACGATCATGACGTGGGAACTGGCGAACGAACCGCGCAACCGCAGCGACAAGACCGGCAAGGTGCTGCTGGCGTGGGCGCGGGAGATGAGTGCCTACGTGAAGTCGGTGGCGCCGAGGCAACTGGTCGCGCTGGGCGACGAGGGCTTCTACGGGGAAGCCGGGAACACCGACTACCCGTACTCGGACTATGAGGGCAACCACTGGAAGGAACTCACCGCGCTGCCGGATATCGACTACGGCACCGTGCACATGTACCCGCAGAGTTGGGGCACCGCCGCGCAGGCCGATCCCATCGGATGGGGCACCAAGTGGATCACCGACCACATCCGGGACGGCAAACGTCTCGGGAAGCCCGTCATGATCGAGGAGTTCGGGCTCACCATCGAGCCCGGTCCCATTCCCGACGCCGCTACCCGGACGAGCGGTTACCAGACCTGGACCACGACGGTGCTCAACGCAGGTGGCGCAGCAGACATGTTCTGGCTGTTGACCTCTCGCAACGACGACGGCTCCTTCTACGCGGACTACGACACCTTCCGCATCATCTGGTATCCCACTGACCCCAGCTACCCCACTGCTCAGGTGTTGAGCAATCACGCCAAGGTCATGGCCGGAGTGAGCCTTGCGCCAAACCGGGCAGCGCGAGCTCTGCAGGCACCTCCGCGGGTCATTCCGAAGGTGAAGGCCGCGAAGCTGCCCTGATTTCCCACGACAGCGGGGAGCAAAGTGGCATTCATGGCCGTTGACCCGCAGCTAGCCTGTCCCGATGCAGCATTCCTCTGACGTCGTCGGTCTGGTCCTGGCGCGGCCCGCCCGCATGCTGGGAATCGAACCCTTCTTCGCAGAGTTCATCGCGGGCCTGGAGGAGAGACTGTCCGCAGACGGGCGGTCTCTCCTCCTGCGGGTGGTCGCCGACCATGCGGCGGAGATGGCTGAATACCGTCGATGGGCGGGCGGCTCGATGATCGAGGCCGTCGTGGTGGCCAACCTGCACACCGGTGACCTGCGGGTACCCCTGCTCCTGGAGTTGGGGCTACCCGCAGTCGCCGTCGGTGGTACCGCCGACGGGATGGCCATCTCCAATATGTGGGTCGACAACGCCCAGGCCGTGACCGACGCCGTCACGTGCCTGGCGCACCTGGGTCACGAACACATCGCGCGGGTCAGCGGGCCGAAAGAGCTGCATCACACCCGCCTGCGGGACGAGGCCTTCGCCGCTGAGTGCGAACGCCGGTCGATTCGTTCGGCTGTCATCCCGGCCGACTACTCCGAGGAGTCCGGCCGGGACGCAACCCTTGCGCTGTTGCGCGTGCCCCAGGGACCGACCGCGATCATCTACGACAACGACGTGATGGCGCTCGCCGGCCTCGCCGTCGCTGCCACGATCGGCAGGAAGGTACCGACCGATCTGTCGATCCTGGCGTGGGACGATTCCACCCTGTGTCGGCTGTCCAACCCGTCGTTGTCAGCGATGACGCTCGATGTGCACGGTCTGGGAATCCAGACGGCCGGTGCGCTGCTGGACACGTTGGCGGGTAGCGCCGCAAAGATCTACCGGGTGCAGCCCCCACACCTGAGTATGCGTGGATCCACCGCAGTAGCGGATCTGAGCCGAGCCGGGGTTGCTCCGAAGTGAGCTGAGTTGCGGCCGGGGCCCGACTCCGTTCTGTCATCGGGCGGTCTACTAGATCCCGGTGGTACCGGCTGGTGATGAATGTGCGGATACTCAGCCGGTGGCTGGTCGAGCGCCGCGGGTTAGTGCTCTGGACCAGGTCCAAGTAATCCAAGCGATACCACCCAGGACAGATGTGGCAAGGCTGGGAAAAAGGTCTGTGGACAAGCCTCTTCGGAATCATCCAGAAAACAGGGATGTGGATAACTAAAGGTCCAATTATGTTCGGCGGCAACAATATTCGATGAATTACCCCTTGCCTGATTTCTCGAACACCCGTATGATGAAGACATCAGTTCGAATCGTTTCTACGTGGTGGAAGGGGCGCATCGTGAATTCCACAGCCATTGATGTCGCGCCGACACCACCTCCGATGATCGTTTCCGCCACGCCGGGTGTGGGTGCCGCGCTGGTGGAGCTGGTGATTCAGTTCGAGGCCGGTCTGCGCGAGTTGCCAGGTGCTTTGTATCAACTGGATGAGGCTGGGTTGGGGAGCCTGGTGGGTTCGTTGTTGGGGATTGTTGGGTGTGCCGAGAATGTGGCTGCGTTGGCCACGGCGGATGCCTTGACGCGGGGGACGGTTGCGAATTCGACTGCTACTGGTGCACCGGGGTGGGTGGCGCAGCAGGCGCATGGGGTGGATCCGGTGGTGGTGCACCGGGTGGGGGCCGTCGGGCGTGATTGCGCGAACCCGGTGAATCGGGTTGTGGCGCAGTCGTTGGCTGCCGGGTCCGCGTCGGTACCGGCTGCGGCGGTCGCCTTGCGCGAGGTGCCGAACGTGCTGAAGCAGTTGCCGTGCGCGGACCGGGACGACCTGTTGCTGCGGTATTTGAGCTTGACCGAGTTCGGTTCGCGGGCGCTGAAGGAGTTGTCCACTCTCATCATTGGCCGTTTCGCGCCCGAGCAGTTGGTGCGTGATGAGCAGGTGCAGCAACAGCGCGAATCTGTGCACTGGTACGACCTGTCTGGTGGGTTGACCAGGTTCGAGGCCGACCTGTCTACTGGGCACGCCGCGACGGTGAAACACGCGCTGCTGTTCCTGTCCGCGCCGGCACCGCAGCCTTGCCCTGACGGTGCGTTGACCAACGGGGATGGCGCCTGCTCAACCGTTGAGCAGGCGCAACCAATGGCCGGTGCCACGGCGCCTGATCGTGATGTTCGGACCCCGGGGAAGCGGCGTGCGGACGCGCTCGTGCGGTTGGTGGAGACTGCTGCGAACGTCCTGGATGGCACCGCGTCCCGCCCGGTGGGGGAGATCGGCGGCACCGCAAAACTCGTGGTGACCTTGGATTACGACACTCTGCTGGCCCGCCTGCAGGGCACCGGTCTCCTCGACGTGGCGGATCACGCAAGTGCCCCGACCTATCTGCCGGGTGTCGGGCGCACGACCGACGGGCAGCTACTCGATGCCGGGACCCTGCGGCGGTTGGCGTGTGACGCTGATCTGATCCCGATGGTTCTCGGCGGGGCATCACAACCATTGGATGTGGGCCGAGCAAAACGCCTCTTCACTGGCGGGTTACGAGCGGCGATCATCCACCGGGACCAGGCGTGCACGTTTCCCGATTGTGATCGACCGCCGGACTGGTGCGACGCACACCATGTGAATCCGTGGTGGTCAGGTGGCGAAACGAGCCTGGCCAACGCAGCACTGCTATGCGCTCGACATCACACCATCGTGCACCGTGACCTGCTGAGCGCACATCTGGAAGCCGAGGGCGTCACCTGGAACATGACCCCCGGGTTGATGCCGAACACGGCGAGCTGATGGGCGCAGGCACGCTACTTTGCCGTCGTAGAAATACCAGGTCGAGAGGGTCACTTCCCCGGCTGCGGACAGGGCGGCGCGTGGTCCGAGTGCGCCGACCCGGAAACGTCCGTATGCGCGATACCGAACGGCGGGATCAGGATGCCCGGCGCCGGTGCGCCTGCGCTGTCGGCCGGCCGTGGGTCGGGTGGCTGCACGCTGACCGGCTTCCCGCTCAGGTTGCTCAGCTGCACCGTGAGCGCCGACGGGTCGTGGCCCTGCCGCACCTGGACGTCGAC
>JALYUK010000052.1 GCA_030853805.1 Actinomycetota bacterium
GCTCGCTGCATACCGCTGCACGCCGCCTGCACCTCGACACGCTGCCCCAGCCGCAGCGGGATCGGGTTGAGCTACTCCAGGCCGCGTTGACCTACCACGACGACCGTCTGGTCGGCCTCGACCTTGCGGTGCTGATGGAAGTCATCGAGCACGTCGATCCGTCGCGGCTGGCAGCCCTTGAGAGCACGGTGTTCGGCCACGCCGCACCGACCCGGGTCGTCGTCACGACCCCTAATGCCGAGCACAACGTGCGTTACGACGGGTTGGCGCACGGACAGCTGCGCCACCACGACCACCGGTTCGAGTGGGGGCGCGCGCAATTCGCGCAGTGGGCGGGTGTCGTGGGTGAGGCCTACGGTTACGACGTTCAGCTACGCCCCGTTGGTCCCGACGACCCACAGGTCGGCCCACCGACGCAACTGGCGCTCTTCACCAGGCGCAGCATTCGTACCACCGAGGTGACCCGATGACCCGCGAGTTGCAGATTCCCCAGTTGTGCCTCGTCGTGCTGGTTGGCGCGAGCGGATCGGGCAAGTCGACGTTCGCTGCCCAGCATTTCCTGCCCACCGAGGTTGTCTCTTCGGACGCTTGCCGCGGGATGGTCGCTGACGATCCGAACGATCAATCCGCCACCGGCCCGGCATTTGAGCTGCTCAACTTCATCGTCGGCAAACGCCTTGAAGCAGGCCGGTTGACCGTCATCGACGCGACCAACGTGCAGCCGAACGCTCGCCGCGAACTGGTAGCGCTCGCTCGCGCGTACGACGTGCTGCCGGTCGCGGTGGTGCTGGACGTCCCGGAGCGGGTCTGCCTGGACCGCAACGAAACCCGCCCCGACCGTACATTCGGCGTGCACGTCGTCAAACGGCAGCGAGATCAGCTACGCCGTGGGTTGAAGGGCCTGCAGCGCGAAGGTTTCCGGACCGTTCACCGGTTGTCCGGACTTGATGAGATTGCCGACGTGAGCTTCGTGCGCACCCGCCTCTACAACGACCTGCGGGACCAGTCGGGCCCGTTCGACGTCATCGGCGACATCCATGGGTGCCGCTCGGAGCTGGAGACGTTGCTGCATGAGCTGGACTACCGTATCGAGCGTGACGGCCAGGGCCGCGCGATCGGCGCGCATCACGGCACTCGACGCGCGATCTTTGTCGGTGACCTGGTCGACCGCGGCCCGGACACTCCGGGGGTGCTGCGCCTGGTGATGGGCATGGTTGCCGCCGGTAACGCCTACTGCGTATCCGGCAACCATGAGGCAAAGCTGTTGCGGGCGCTCCGTGGTCGGAACGTGCAGCAGACCCACGGTCTGGCAGAGACGTTGACTCAGATGGCGCTGGAGACCGATGACTTCCGCGACCAGGTCGAGCAGTTCGTCGATCGGTTGACCGGCCACTACGTTTTCGATGACGGCGCACTCGTGGTGTCGCACGCCGGTCTGATCGAGAAATACCACGGCCGCGCGTCCGGTCGCGTGCGTGAGTTCTGCCTTTACGGGCAGACCACTGGCGAAACCGACGAATACGGTCTGCCGGTGCGGTACCCGTGGGCAACGGAGTATCGCGGTGCGGCGACGGTGCTCTACGGGCATACCCCGGTCCCGGCACCGGAATGGATCAACAACACGATGTGCCTAGACACGGGCTGTGTATTCGGCGGACGATTGACCGCGCTGCGGTATCCCGAGCGGGAGGTGGTCTCTGTCGCGGCAGAGCGGGAGCACTACGAGCCTGCGCGGCCCTTCCCGGTAGCCGACGATGTCGCGGTGTCAGGTGCCGGGCGGCGCGATCCCGACGTGCTGGACATCATCGATGTCGCGGGCAAGACGGTCATCGAGACGGCACACCACGGGCGGGTCTCGATCCGCGCAGAGAACGCTGCCGCCGCTCTGGAGGTGATGAGCCGGTTCGCGATCGATCCCAGGACCCTGATCTATCTGCCCCCCACGATGAGTCCTGTTGCAACGGCGAAGGACTCTGAGTTCCTCGAGCGTCCCGAGCAGGCCTTCGATTACTACCGCGGCGAAGGTGTGCAACGGGTGATCTGCGAGGAGAAGCACATGGGTTCGCGCGCGGTGCTGCTCATCTGCCGCTCGGTGCAGGTGGCGCGGGAGCGGTTCGGGGTGCCGGGCGAAGCGTGTGGTGCGGTGTGGACCCGCACCGGCCGGTCTTTCTTCGACGAGAACTCGAGCGTGCAGCTCGTCGAGCGATTGCGGGATGCGGCCGTGAACGCTGGGCTCTTTGACGAACTGGATTCCGAATGGCTGCTCTTCGATGCCGAGATCCTGCCGTGGAGCGCGAAGGCAGGTCGGTTGATCCGTGAGCAGTATGCGGCGGTGGGCGCAGCAGCTCGCGCGGCGCTCCCGGCTCAGGTGCGAGTGCTGCGCCAGGCGCAGCAGACCGACCTGGAGGTTGCCGAGCTGCTGGACCGAAGTATCGAACGCGATGCCAATGCGTCTGCGTATACCGAGGTCTACCGCCGATATACCTGGCCCACAACGGGGTTGGACGGAGTTGCGGTAGCGCCGTTCCAGCTGCTGGCCACCCAGGGCCACACATACGCCGATCGGCCGCACGCATGGCACCTCGCGTTGGCCGACCGTATGGTGCAGGTCGCGCCGCAGCTGATCAGGACGACGCGTCGTATCGAGATTGACACGCAGGATCTGGAGTCAACGCAGGCCGGCACAGGCTGGTGGCATGAACTCACCGACGTCGGTGCAGAAGGCATGGTCGTCAAACCCGCCGACAACCTCACGAGGGGCGCGAAGGGTCTGGTGCAACCGGGGTTGAAGGTGCGCGGGCGCGAATATCTGCGGCTCATCTACGGCCCGGACTACACCCTGCCGGTCAACCTCGAACGACTTCGGCAGCGACAACTGGGCCACAAGCGCTCGATGGCATTACGGGAGTATGCGCTGGGGTTGCAGGCGCTCGATCTGGTGGCGTCCGACGAACCGCTGTGGCGGGTGCACCAGTGTGTGTTCGGCGTCCTCGCACTGGAATCCGAGCCGGTGGATCCGCGACTGTGAGTGACGAGGGACTATGAGAGAGAAGGGACTACGACCAACACGGTAGGAAGCGCTGTGATCAAGGGGAGCCGTTCGCTCCCCTCAGGTTTTGCACACCCGCATGCCTCTGAGGAGGCCCGGGCCATAGCCGAGCAGGGGTTGATTTTGCGCGCTCAGGTCGGTTCGGGAGTGCACGGCACCGCAATCAGCGGGCAGGACGACCGCGATGAGATGGGTATCGCCCTGGAGCCGCCGGCGTACGTCACCGGGTTGGCACGGGTGCCCACAGGCACCGGAGATCCTCGGGCGACGGTGGCTTTCGAGCAGTACGAGAGGCACACGATCTGGGATGCGCCCGGGGCATCACGAACCGCTCTGGCGCTGGTGATCTGGACGTGATCGTCTACTCAGCGCGCAAGTGGTGCCGACTGGCGCTCGCGGGTAACCCGACGGTGTTGCTGCTGCTTTTCGGGCTCTTGAACTTTGCGCGTGATGTGGTCTGAAAATTAGGGCTCGTGGCCCTGGGGCAGGCTGGGTGGTATCTAGTCATCCGAGCAAGTCAGGACCACGAGTGTGTTCAAGCCTACGGTCGGTGCCGCGGATGCGGCGTCGGTGTTGTTCAATCTGCCCGAGTACCGGGTGATCGATGTCGTCGCCGACGCTGATCGGGGTCGTGAGGTGTTCATCGAGACACCTTTGGTGGAGGCGGGGTGTCCCGGATGCGGTGTGTTCACCTCTCGGGTGCATCAGCGGACCCGGCAGGCAGTCCACGACGTGACCTTCGACGGGCAGGTGAGGGTGTGGTGGGTCAAGAAGCGGTGGCGGTGCGGTGAACCTCTTTGCGG
>JALYUK010000080.1 GCA_030853805.1 Actinomycetota bacterium
GGATGAACGTGGGCTCGGCGGAGTACCGCGCGGCGATCCGACGCAACCGGCGCAGGATCAATGCGACGTGGGCGCCGAAGACCCCTTTGTACAGGTGCGATTCGTCGACCACGACGTACGTCAACCGGCGGAAGAAGGTAGCCCACCGCTCATGCTGGGGTAGCAGGGTGTGGTGCAGCAGATCCGGATTGGTCAGCACGAGATGGGCGTGCTCGCGGATCCACCGCCGTTCATCCGTGGGGGTGTCTCCGTCCAGGGTTGCCGCGCGGATACCGGGGATCGCGTAGGAGCGGATCCGAGCTTCCTGGTCGGCGCCCAGGGCTTTCGTCGGCGCCAGATAAATGGCAGTCGCGCCGCGGCCGGTGGGTGCGTTCAGGCCCTCTGACAACGCCGAGAGCACCGGCAGCAGGTAGGCCAGGCTCTTACCCGATGCAGTGCCGGTGCAGATACCGACGTCCGTTCCGGCGTGGGCCAGGTCGGCGACCTGGCGCTGGTGGGTCCAGAGCCGGGTGACCCCGGTACCTTCTATCGCGGCGCGCACCGGCGAATCCACCCAGGAAGGCCACGACGTCGTGCGCCCGGGCTGTGGTGTCGTGGTGCGTTGGTGGACCACTGAGCCGGAGGCGACCCCGTGCAGGGCATCCAGCGCTGACGCCGGGTCGAAGGCCGGCACGGCCGGGCGCTGTTGGTTCGGGTTCGGCATCTCTCCACTCGTTGTCGGGGGCCGCACATACCCTCTCATCATGGCCCGTCCCATCCCGGTGACGCGCGATGAGGTGGCCAGGTTGGGAGCAGGGGATCAGATGCGGCTCGGACCGGCAGTACAACGACTCCGCATGGATCTTGCAGCGGTCGACTACGCCACCGAGGCGATCGACGCACTGCTGGGCGATGTTGCATCCGCCGCGCTGCACCGCGAGCAGTTACTGCCTGCCCGCCGCGTCGCTGCGGCCGATGAGCCGCTTGCGATCGTGGTGCGGTTGTTCACGCTCGGTGTCGCGGTGTCCGTCGCGGATATCGACCGCGCGCTTCCGGCATGCGGTGTGGCGGGTCTGGTCGAGTTGGAGCTGGTGGAGCCGGCCGATGCTGATGATGACGGCGACCAGCTCATGCGGGCGACCTGCGATCTGCGGCCCTACGGCGATGAGCAGCACCGCTGGTGGGTTGCCTCCGACCTGTCCGAAACTGTCACCGGGCGGGCGTTACCCCAGGATCACGTGCTCGGTATCGGTGGGGCATCCACCACTCTGGCGTCCTGGACACCGCGCCGCACTGCGGCCCGGGCGCTGGACGTCGGCACCGGCTGCGGGGTGCAGGCGCTGCACCTGCTCAGCCATGCCGGGCAGGTGGTGGCCACCGACCTGTCGCTGCCCGCGTTGGGCTATGCGAGATTCAACGCCGCGCTCAACGAGGTCGACCTCGATCTGCGGGCGGGCTCGCTGCTCGAACCGATCGGGCCGCACGAAGTATTCGACCTGGTCGTCAGTAATCCGCCGTTCGTCATCACCCCGCGTACCGAGGAAATGCCGGCGTATGAGTACCGCGACGGTGGGATGACCGGAGATTCGTTGGTACAGCGCCTGATCCGTGATCTGCCGGGTGTTCTGGCGCCCGGTGGGGTGGCGCAGCTGCTGGCCAACTGGGAGGTGCCGCGCGGCGGTGACTGGCGCGAGGTCGTGGGCGGGTGGATTGCCGGCACAGGTCTGGACGCGTGGGTGGTGCAGCGCGATGAGCAGGATCCCGCGCAGTACGCCGAACTGTGGGCCGGCGACGGGGGGCACGGACACTTCGAAGCGAGCGCAGCGCTCTACGACCAGATGTACACCGCTTGGCTCGAGGACTTCGCGGCCCGCGATGTGGAGCGGATCGGGTTCGGCATCGTGACTCTGCAACGCCCCACCAACGGTCGAGAGCCGTTCGTTGACCTCGTGGAGGTGACCGGCCCGGTCGCCGCAACGATGGGGCCGACGATCGACGCCGGGCTGCGCGCCCGCACCGCGCTCGCCGAGGGCGGCGACGCCTACCTGTTGGAGCAACGGTGGCGGGTCGCATCCGACGTCACCGAGGAGCGACACGGGTTTCCGGGATCGCAGGATCCGAGTGTGATCCTGCTGCGCCAGGGCGGTGGGCTCGGCACGGCGATCCAGCTGGACACTGCGCTCGCGGCGTTCGTATCGGTCTGCGACGGGGAGTTGATCGCCGCTGCAGCACTCGATGCCATTGCCGAGCTGATCGAGCAGGACGCGGCATCTCTGCGCGCCCGGTTGCTACCGCGGGTCGCCGCCCTGGTTGCCGACGGACTGCTGCAGATCTGACGCGCCGGGCCGGGGGTCCGCAGCCAATGTCCAGGTCGGACCGGCTACCGTGCGTATCGCCCGAGGTCCAAGCGGTGACGAATCCACTGCACCTGGGCACGATCAACTCAAGGAGCGCCCCGTGTCACGCAAACTCGTCATCGTCGAGTCGCCCACCAAGGTCAAGAGCATCGGCAGCTATCTCGGCGACGGCTATGTGGTCGATGCCAGCATCGGCCACATCCGCGATCTACCGACCCCGTCGGAGATGCCGGCGGATATGAAGAAGGGCCCGTACGGCAAGTTCGCCGTCGATGTCGACAACGGTTTCGATGCCTACTACGTGGTCGATCCGGACAAGCGCAAGAAGGTCGCCGAGCTCAAGCGGCTGCTCAAGGATTCCGATGAACTGATCCTCGCCACCGACGATGACCGCGAAGGCGAAGCCATCGCGTGGCACCTGCTGGAGGTCCTCAAGCCGAAGGTTCCGGTCAGCCGGATGGTGTTCGGGGAGATCACCAAGGAAGCGATCCTGCGCGCCGCGCAGAACACCCGTGAACTGAATATCGCCAAGGTCGACGCGCAGGAGACCCGCCGTATCCTGGACCGTCTCTACGGCTACGAGGTCAGCCCGGTGCTGTGGCGCAAGATCCGCCAGGGGCTGTCCGCCGGGCGGGTGCAGTCGGTCGCGACCCGCATCGTGGTGGAGCGCGAGCGGGAGCGGATGGCCTTCCGTACGGCGTCGTACTGGGATATCGAGGGTGACTTCACCCCGCAGAGCTCCGGTCAGACCTTCGCGGCCCGGCTCAGCTCGGTCGACGGCCGGCGTGTTGCGAGCGGGCGGGATTTCGCCGACACCGGCGAGCTGCGTTCCTCCAATGTTGTACAGCTGGACAAGGAACGCGCCACCTCCATTGCCAACGCCGTCGCGGCAGCCACTGCCACCGTCACCGTTGTGCAGGAAAAGCCTTACACCCGGAGGCCGTCCGCGCCGTTCATAACCTCGACGCTGCAGCAGGAGGCCAGCCGCAAGCTGCGGCTGTCCAGCAAGAATGCGATGCGCGTCGCGCAGCGGCTTTATGAAAACGGCTACATCACCTACATGCGGACCGACTCCACCACCCTGTCGCAGTCGGCGCTGAATGCCGCGCGCTCACAGGCCACCGAGATGTACGGTGCGGAGTACGTCACACCCACCCCGCGGGTCTACGACAAGAAGGCCAAGAACGCGCAAGAAGCCCACGAGGCGATTCGCCCGGCCGGCGACAGTTTCCGCACTCCGGCGCAGGTCGCGGGAGAGCTGCGCGGTGAGGACTTCGCGCTGTACGAGTTGATCTGGAAGCGCACCGTCGCCTCGCAGATGACCGATGCGCGCGGCTCGACCGCGACGGTGCGCCTCAGCGTTCCGGTGGCCAGCAGCGGCGTGGCCGAGCAGGTCGAATTCAGCGCCAGCGGCACGATCATCACCTTCCGCGGATTCCTCGCTGCCTATGAAGAGGGTCGGGACGCCGGAGATGCTGCGGAGGCTTCGGAGCAGGAGCGCCGGTTGCCCCAGGTCGCCGAGGGCGCCCTGTTGGACATCGAGCGCGCCGAGGCCGATGGTCACGAGACCAGCCCGCCCGCGCGATTCACCGAGGCGAGCCTGATCCGGGCGATGGAGGAGCGCGGCATCGGCCGTCCCTCCACCTACGCCGCGACGGTCGGGACGATCCAGGACCGCGGGTATGTACGCACCAAGGGCACGGCGTTGGTGCCGACCTGGTTGGCGTTCGCGGTCACCCGGCTGCTGGAGGAGCACTTCCCCTCGCTGGTGGACTACGACTTCACCGCTTCGATGGAGGAGGGTCTGGACTCGATCGCCTCCGGTGACCTCGGCCGCGTGGAGTGGCTGCAGAAGTTCTACTTCGGTCAGCAGGGCGGCACCGTCGAGGGCCTGCGCGAGATGGTCGAGCACCTCGGGGAGATCGACGCCCGGGGTATTTCCACGATCGAGATCGGCGAGGGGATGGTCGTCCGGGTCGGTCGTTATGGCCCGTACGTGGAGCAGGTTGTCCCCTCCGGAGTGGATCCGGCGACCGGTGAGGTCAGCGGCGAGGCTCCCGACCCGGACGCGAAACCCCGTCGCGCGACGATCGGCGACGACATCGCTCCGGATGAGATGACGCCGGCCAAGGCGCGCGAGCTGCTGGAGGCGGCCGACGACGACGGTCGGGTGCTCGGCCAGGACCCGGAGTCCGGGCACGACATCATCGCCCGCGCCGGTCGTTACGGCCCGTACGTGACCGAGGTGTTGCCCGAGGCTCCCGAGCCGGAAAAGGGCGCCAAGAAGAAGGTCGCAAAGGCGAAGCCGAAGACAGCCTCGTTGTTCACGGACATGGAGCTGTCGACGATCGACCTGGACACGGCACTGCGGTTGATGAGTCTGCCGCGGGTCGTCGGTATTGTCACCGACGGTGAAGGCGAGGAGGCCACCCAGGTCGAGATCACTGCGCAGAACGGTCGCTACGGTCCCTACCTGAAGAAGGGCACCGATTCGCGCACCCTGGCCAGCGAGCAGCAGCTTTTCGACATCACTCTGACCGAAGCGATCGCCATCTACGCCGAGCCCAAGCGTCGCGGGCGTGCTGCGGCGGCGCCGCTGAAGGAGCTCGGCGAGGACCCGGTGTCGGGCAAGCCGGTTGTGGTGAAAGACGGCCGGTTCGGACCGTATGTGACCGACGGTGAGAGCAACGCGACACTGCGCAAGGACGATGACCCGACCACGATCACCCCAGAACGTGGATTCGAGTTGCTCGCCGAGAAGCGCGCCAAGGGCCCGACCACGCGCAAGCGTGTAGTGAAGAAGACCGCCAAGAAGGCCACGAAGAGCACGGCGAAGAAGGCAACGGCAACAAAGACAACAGTGCAGAAGGCCGCTGGGAGGAAAGCCGCCACCGCGAAGAGCTGAGAGATGTCCAACCTGGATGGTAAATGTCTTTATCCTGGGAACCGACTGGCCGTTCCGGTCGTCAGACCGGTAATTCAGACCATCGAAGGGACCCTCCATGCGCACCACTTCTGCCCGCGTCGTCACCGTTTCGCTGAGCGCGACCGCCGTCCTGGGCCTCGCGGCCTGCGGGGGCGGCTCCGCACCGTCGGTTTCGCAGGCCACCGGCGCGCCGTCCTCTACCTCCACGTCGCAGACGCCCAGCGGCACGTCCAGCTCCACCACCCCGTCCAGCTCCACCACCCCGTCGGAAACGTCGACGTCCAGCTCCAGCTCTTCCAGTTCCAGTTCGAGCGACTCCTCGCCCCAGGCGAGCGGTGCGTTGCCGTCGGGCTGCGCCTCGAAGGTGAGCCCGAAGACCGCCGACCTGAAGATCGGCCAGCCGGCCGTCTTCAAGGACCGTAACGATGCCACCGTGTGTATGACACCGACCAAGCTGACGGTGGCGCCGGATGCGGTGTACGAGGGCACTCTCACCAAGACCAACGGGACCGTCTACTTCCTCGACGTCAATTACGGCTATGTGGGCGGTGGCACCAAACCGGTCAAAGCATCCGACATCAACCAGCTGCAGCTGCACCCGGTCGTCGCCAGCGGCCAGAAGGGCAAGACCTTCTACGGCTCCGTGCCCGGCTGCGAGCACAAGGGCGACTACAACACGATCCCAGCCGGCAAGTCCCAGGACACCTGCATCATCTACCAGGTGAGTGGCCCCAAAGCCACGTCCGTGCTCTACAACAACTACACGGTCCGCTACCTCTGGAAGTAACGGATCGACACAGTTGGTGCGCAATGTGGGAACCGTTCGACCGGGCCGACCGTCGGATCCACAACATTGACCACCAAAGGGGAATTTCATGCGCATCACTCTCGCCCGCGTCGCCATCGCATCGTTGAGCACGAGTGCCGTACTCGGCCTCGCGGCGTGCGGCCCGGGCAGCGCCCCGTCCGTCGCGGCACCCAGCAGCACGTCGACCAGTTCTGTGCCGACGTCGTCCTCGTCGTCGCCCAGCAGCTCTACGAGTTCCAGTGCACCGTCGGACACCTCGACGTCGAGCTCGTCGAGTTCATCAACCTCGGCCAGCCCGTCGGACGGCTCGACGCCGCAGGCCAGCGGCGCGCTGCCCGCCGGGTGCACCACCAAGCTGAGCCCGGACACGGCCACCTTCAAGATCGGTCAGCCGGCAGTGTTCCTGGACAGCAACAAGACCACCGTCTGCATGACGCCCACAAAATTGGTCGTCGCGCCCGACTCGGTATACGGCGGGAATATCGCCAAATCGGGTGGAACCGTCTATTTCCTGATGGCCAACTACGCGAACATGGGCGGCGGCAGCGGCGCGGGCAAGGTAAACGCCTCGGACATCAACCAGTACGAGTTCCACCCCACGTTCGGCGCCGGCCAGAAGGGCAAGACCTTCTTCTCATCGGTCCCCGGGTGCGAAAACAACCATGACTACGACGTCATCCCCGTGGGGAAGTCGCAGGACACCTGCATTCCCTTCCAGATCACGGGCGCCAAGGTGTCCGGGGTGGAGTACGACAGCTACCCGCAGTCCTTCGCCTGGAAGTAACCGAACAGTTCCCCACGTATCTGCGGTCGACGACGGCGTCCCGGTGGGTTGTCATGACGGTGACCTAGGCTCATCGTCATGCCACCGCCCACCGGGATTTTCGTCGTCTTCGAAGGGGGAGACGGGGTGGGCAAATCCACTCAGATCAACGCCGTGCGGGCCTGGCTCGACGGTGGCGATCAAGAGGTCGTGGTGACCAGGGAGCCCGGTGGTACTGCGCTCGGGTCCGCGCTGCGCGAGCTCGTGCTGCACGGAGAGCACGTCGCTGCGCGCGCGGAGGCGTTGATCTTCGCCGCCGATCGGGCGCATCACGTGCAGTCCGTGGTGCGCCCCGCCCTTGCGCGCGGGGCCATCGTCCTGGCGGACCGGTACCAGGACTCCTCGATTGCCTACCAGGGCGCCGGTCGTGACCTGGACGCTCGCGAGATCGCCGGTTTGTCCGCCTGGGCGACCGATGGTCTCCTGCCGGATCTGACGATCCTGCTCGATCTCGATCCGGCTATCGGGCTGGCGCGCCGCGGGCCGGGCGGGGACCGGTTGGAGCAGGAAGCCGCGCATTTTCACGACCGGGTGCGCGCCCGGTTCCTGGAGCTCGCCGCGGCCGAGGCCGGGCGCTACCTCGTGCTCGATGCGACGCTGCCGCCGACCGAAGTCACCGCATTGATCTGTGACCGGCTGGCCGCCTCTGTGGGTACTGCGAGATGAGCGTGTGGGATCAGATTGTCGATCAGCCGACCGTTGTCGAGGCGCTGCGCAACGCGGTGCGCGATCCCGCAGCGATGACCCACGGCTGGCTGTTGACCGGGCCGCCAGGATCTGGGCGTTCAACTGCAGCAAGGGCATTCGCTGCCGCACTGGAGTGCCCTACACAGGGGTGCGGGGAGTGTCACGAATGCCGTACCGCGTTGGACGGCACCCACGCGGATGTGGAGATCGTCTCGACCGCTGGTCTGTCGATTCAGGTGCGGCAGGCGCGCGAGCTCGCGGTGCTTGCTCAGGCGCGGCCCTCGGTGGGCGCGTGGCGGGTCATCGTCATCGAGGATGTCGACCGGCTGACCGAGCGCGCCGCAGACGCGTTGCTCAAAGCGCTGGAAGAGCCTGTGTCGCGAACGGTGTGGCTGCTCTGCGCGCCGTCGCTGGAAGACGTCATCATCACCATCCGCAGCCGCTCGCGGCACGTGCGGCTGCGGACCCCGTCGCCACAGGCCGTGGGGGAGTTGCTCGTTCGCCGCGACGGAATCGACCCGCAGCTGGCACTGGACTGTGCTCGTGCAGCTCAGTCGCATGTCGGGTTCGCGCTGCGGTTGGCCAGGGACGATCAGGCGCGTGAGCGGCGCCGTAAGACCTTGGGGTACGCCGGGGGGATCCACGATCTGGGTAGCGCGATGACCGCGGCTGCGGCACTCGCCGCGATCGCCGGCCAGGAGAGCAGCTCTGCGTCGGCAGATCGGGACGCTGCCGAGCGGACCCGGCTGATGGAGCAGCTCGGCGCCGACCCGACGGCGCGTGCCCAGCCGCCGCACGTCCGATCGCAGGTGTCGGCCTTGGAGAAGGAGCAGAAGACCCGCGCCACCCGATTCGGGCGCGATGTCGTGGACCGGGCGCTGGTCGATCTGCTCTCGATCTACCGTGATGCCCTGATGGTGGCGACCGGGGCGCCGGTGGAGCTGGTCAACGCCGATCTGGGGGAGCAGGTGCGGGCCGTCGCGGGCAGTCATACCCCGGAGCAGTTGCTGCTCGCGATGGATGCGATCGGAGTGGCGCGCACCCGGATCGAGGCGGCGGTGCCGCCACTGCTCGCGCTGGAATCGATGGCGATCTCCCTGCAGCACAAGGAAGCCCGGCGATGAACCGGGGTCAGGCGTCCTACGGCGTGGTGGCGTTCACAGCTGCGGTCTCGCTCGGGTTGGCCGGATGCAGTGGGAGTAGCTCGTCGGGCGATGCGCCGACGTCGGTGCCGGCCTCGGTGACCGCCGCGCCGTCGCCCGGGCTGGCGAAGTTCTACCGCCAGACGTTGGCCTGGAAGAAGTGCGGCGACGTGCGGTGCGCCACCCTGAGCGTGCCACTGGATTACGCAAAACCCGATGGCGTGACGGTGAGATTGGCGGTTGATAAGGTGCCGGCCACCGGTAAACGTAGGGGGTCACTGGTGGTCAACCCGGGCGGGCCGGGCGGGTCGGGTTACGACTACGCCGCAGCTGCCAATCAAATCGTGACCGGTGCGATCCGCAAGTCCTACGACGTCGTGGGGTTCGACCCCCGCGGCGTGCAGCGCTCGGAACCGATTACCTGCGTGGGGGACGGGCAGCTGGACAAGATCCTCGGCGCTGACCCCACGCCGGACGATCCCGCCGAGGAGCGCTCGGCCGCAGCGACGGCGAAGGCGTTCGGTGCTGCCTGCGTCGCGCATGCCGGTCCGCTGCTCGGGCATGTCTCGACGGTCGAGGTCGCCAAGGACGTGGACATCCTGCGGGCCGCGCTCGGCAGCGCGAAGCTGGACTACCTGGGTAAGTCCTACGGCACGCTGATCGGGTCGACGTACGCCGGGCTGTTCCCCGCGAAGGTCGGTCGGATGGTGCTGGACGGGGTGGTCCCGCCGGACCTGACGTCGGAGCAGGTCGCGCAGGGGCAGGCGAAGGGTTTCGAGACGGCGACCAGGGCCTACGTCGCCAACTGCGTGTCGTCGGGGTCATGTCTGCTCGGCGGCAGCGTGGATGCAGGGATGGCGCGCATCAGGGCGTTTCTGAAGCAGGTCGACGGCACGCCGCTCCCGGTCAAGGGTGAGGGTGACGTGCGGGCGTTGACCGAGGGGTGGGCCTCGATCGGCGTCGCCGAGGCAATGTACGACAAGGGGTCGTGGCCGGTGCTGACGGCCGCGTTCAAGGCGGCGTTCGCGGGCGACGGCACCCCGATGATGGGCCTGGCCGACCAGTATGCCGACCGGAATCCCGACGGCAGTTACGCGGGCAACATCATGCAGGCCGGTAGCGCGGTGAACTGTCTGGACCAGCCGTCGAACCCGTCGCTGAGCAGCTACGCGCAGGATGCGAAATCGTTCGCCACGTTCGCGCCCACGTGGGGTGCCTACCTCGGGTGGTCGGGTCTGACCTGCGGGGAGTGGCCGGTCAAGGCGACGGGTACGGCGCACCGCATCACGGCGGCGGGCTCCGGGCCGATCCTGGTGCTGGGTACGACGCGTGATCCGGCCACGCCGTACGAGTGGAGTCAGCGGTTGGCGGCTGAGCTCAGCAACGGTCACCTGCTGACCTACAACGGCGACGGTCACACGGCATACGGGAGGTCCACCTGCGTGAACAACACGGTGGATGCCTATCTGCTGCGGGGCGCCGTCCCGCCGGGTGGCGCTCGCTGCTGAGCATTTCGGGCCACCCTCCAGGTGCTCGATTCGGGCGATAGGCGCGCTGCTGGCTATACTCGGCGGCGCGTTCGAGCGGCCCGTGCTGCGCTCAGGCCGACCGCGACCGCACGCCGCTTTAGCTCAGTCGGTAGAGCAATTCACTCGTAATGAATAGGTCATCGGTTCGACTCCGATAAGCGGCTCTCTCTCAGCCCGCTGACCTGCACGTATGCAGGTCGGCGCCAATGATCCTCAGGTGCGAAATCTCGCGAGTGACACGTTTGTGACACGTTTGCGAATGACCTTCACCGGCACGCGGGCCGCATTTTGGCTCTGCTGGGTCGGTCTGGACGGGGTGAACAGGTCCCGAGCCTGTCTGCCTGCGTGACTGGGAATCGGTCCTTGACGCGTTGACGATTCAGCGAGCGAAGGGTGGCAGCGGAGCAAAGAACTGAGTGAGTGTGTCACGCAGGTCCGGAGCGCTGGGGCGCTTCCCGACGTACCGCTGGTAGGTGATGGATGGATCTCGATGCCCTAGCTGCTCACGAGCAGCATCGAGGGACACCTCGTGCGCGACAAGCGTGCCGACACTGCGCCGAAGCGTGTGCAGCGTGGTGCCTGCCAGCTCCTGATCGCGTTTCGTTCCCTGCGTGACTGCTCGTTCGACGGCCGTGCGAAGTCGGGTGCGCATGTTCGAGGGCGACAACCAATTCCCGGTCCGGGTGGCGAAAACGGGTGATTCCGGACCGGCTGGTGGAAGTTGTTCGATCCGCCGTTGGAGCATGACTGCGACAGGTTCGGGCAGTATGAGGACCCGAGCTTCTCGAGTCTTCGTGGTGTCCTGGCGATGCAGCTTCTCGACAAACCCTGCACGTGGCTCGATCAACGTGCCGCAGACGTGCAACATCGGTGTGGCCGTCGCCAGATCGAGCAGGTCGACCGGCCGTATCGCTAAACCCTCGCCTTCGCGACAACCGGTACCGAGCAGAAGGTCTACGAACTCTTCGAGATCTCGGTTAGGTTGGCGCATCTCGGGTACCCGGACTGACTCACGACGTACTCGAAACCGCAGTTGAATTGCCTGATCGACCGTGAGGAACTGCACTTCAGAGGGTTGCTCGCGAGCAGAGCTCGCGACGTCACGCATCGGGTTCGCTGGCATCGCCCCATGGGAGACGGCGAGTCCTAACATCCCGCTGATCACTACCCTCAGCTGCCGGGTCGACCGACCTCCTGGCCGGGCCGGGTACGAGCCGTGGGCGCGCCCGTGTTCGATGTTCGCGAACAGCCGGTCGAGCAGGGGCACGGTGGCTTCCGTGATCCGGACGCCGCCGATGGCCGGAACGATCACATTGCGAATTTCCGAGTCATAGGCGGCGAGGGTCTGCGGAGCGAGAGTTCCTTTCGAGCGAACTTTCCCGTGATCGCGCCGATGTTGCAGCCACAACCCGGCGAGCGTCTCGAACGTCATGTGCGGGGCGGCACCCGACGCTGTCGCGTCAGTCCTATCTGCGAGGGCACGTTCGATTCGTCGAGTTGCTGACCCCTTCGTATCGGCCCGGACCCTGACCGAGCGGATTCGCCCGTCAACATCGCGCAACTGGGCACGTGCCAGCCAGCGGCCATCAGGTTGTTGGCGCACGGCGACCGGCCCATGCTCGCCACGGCGGATACGAATCTGCGACACGACTACATAGCCATCCAGGCGGTCGCTTCGCGGTCCTTCTCGTGCAGCCAGTTCTCAACTGCCGATCGTCGGTACCGCACGTGCCTACCGATATGCAGTGCCACGGGCCCGGTTCGCTCGGTACGCCACCGTTTGAGAGTTCCCAATGGAACCCCACCGAGCATCGACGAGACCTCGTCTGGGGAAAGGATCGGGTCCTCGGCGCTCGGGAATGCGGGGGATGACGGTGCCTGCGTTGTCATGTCAGCAACCTCCCGCTGGAGACAATAGATGCGCTCTCCCGCGGGTGTAGGACTGGCGGTGCGTCAATGAGTAGTCGAGGATGCCAACGAACGCTACTCGTCTCGACCCAGACGCTGACCGGCGACAAATGAACCTGTGGACAACGGGAGGTCGAGCCCGTACCTGGGTGAAATTACGGTGGCGTGTGGACATGTTTCTCTCCTTTTTACCCTTAAGGCTGAAAGGCGCGGTTGACGGTCAGCCTCGAGTAGCGCAGGACCGCCCCTGCCGGGTATCGCCGCTCCAGCACCGATCGCGCCTGAACGGTCGCTTCCATTCCATGGTTCATTCACTTGAACCGGTCAGCGGCGTGGAACATGGGTACGTCGCTGAGACGTCCGTGGGGCGCGCTGTTCTTTCTTGATAGATCCTGCGGTTCGTGGAGGTGGGATGGTGGGTTCGATTGGGAGGTCGAGGGCCGCCACAAGGCGATAGCGAAGGTCCTGCGCGGGCTGATCGTGCAACGGGCGTTGATCCAGGAGCCGGCGGGTGACGGCGGCGACGTCGTGACCCGCTGCATCGGCTTGATCGAGGATCAGGGCGAGACGTGTCCAGTCAAGCTCGTGAGGGAGGCGTTGGTCGAGAGCGCTGCCAAGGCCTGCCCACCGTTGCTCGGGTGAAAGAGTGTGATCGGGGGCCCAGGGATCAGGCAGGGTCTGCTGGTGGGCGCTAGGAGTCACAGGAGTGACTCCTATATCGGGGAAGGTCCCAAGAGCGTCGTCGGGCACTGTGACCCCCTCCCACAGGTCTGCCGGAGCGTCGTCGTCCCCGGGGCCGTGGTGATCGTCCGGGACGGGGTCCATGGCAATGGATAGCCGCCAGAGGAGGGTGTGGCATTTGTCCACGCCGGGGTCCATCCCAGCGTCTGACGGGTTGGTGAGGAGGTTCTCGATGGTCCATCCGCGGGTGAGCGCGTGGTCGATCGTGGTCACCAGCGCTGGCCACCAGGGGCTCTGCTGGATCGCTGCAGCCCGGGTGGCGCCGAGTAGTTCGGGCATCTGTGGCGTCCAGGCTGTGGTGAGTTGACGGTCATGACCCAGGTGTTCGGTGACAGCGGGCGATAGGTGGCGGCTGATCCGCCACCACAGAGCGGCGGCCGCGTGTTCGTCAGGCAAAGGCCCCGCACCGGCGGCGGTTCGGAGAAGGCTGGCGGCATCGATACCACTGCGGGCTATTGCGGCGAGTCGTTCGGCGAGGATCGGTGCGAAAGGGTCGCGGCGGGCTGAAAGGGAGGTTCGGTTAATCAGGCCGGCCCACTCCTGCTCTGCTGGGGTCCGGTCTCCGGTGAGCTGTCCGTCGAGTTTGCGCTGCCAGAGTGCTGCGGCCTTCTGTAGCTGTGGGGGTCCGGTGGGGCGGCGGTCGTCCTGCGCCGTCATCGTCGCGGCGCGCCACACAGTGATTCGGGCGAGGACGGTGTCGACGGGTCGGCTGGGACCGTGCTGCGCCCAGGACGGTGTGTCCGCGGTGATGGCGGTGTCGTGGACGGTTGACGCGAGGTCCCGCACGAGAGCGGCTCGTTGCTGCAGGTAGGGGCCCCAGGTGGGGTGCTCGTGCAACGCGTGGGGAATGGCGGGTAACCAGGGCAGCGGCCCGCGGCCGGCTCCGCGCAGGCCGCTGTCATCCAGGCGCCAGTCCAGCACTGCGGCGCTGTCGGCGGCGGTGACCATCTCCCGCGATGTGGCCGCCTGACTCAGCTGGGCGATCGGGTTCCCACCATGTGCGCGAACGAGCATCAGATGCGCCCGCAGCGCCGGCCAGGCCGCTTGGTTCGTCACGCCGGGCACGACGCGGTCGGCTCCGGCGTCCAGCTCCGCCACGCTCCTAGTTCCCAGTAGATCTTCGGCGGCCACGTATAGGGAGTCGGTGTATCTCTGTGTGGCGCGGCCGAGAAGAAGGTAGGGATCCTCTTGCTCTCTCAGCGCGGTGGTCGCCGAGCGGGGTGCGTCATCGCGAGCCAGGACCCGCTCAAGTAAGTCGGTCGGGGTGAGCGGATGCGTCACCTCAGGGCGGATGAGGCCGTGCGGATCGCCGTCGCCGACAACCTGTAGGTAAAGGTGATTCGAGCTCCTCCCCCGGGTCAGCATCGTGTAGAGCTGTTGTCGGGTTTCTTCTCCCACGGCCAGGCCGTGCATGGTGTCGACCGAGACGCCCTGTGCTGCGTGGATCGTTGTGGCATAACCCAGTTCGGTGAAATCCCGTACGTAATCGGCGGGAAGTGTGACCGAACGTTGGTTCGTGACGTGCTGGACCTGGACCGTGCGCTCGTCGATGCGTAGGACGGTCCAGCGGTCCCCATTCTTAACCCAGTCCGTCGCGGTGGTGCGAAGCCTGCGGTCGTTGGCGCGGGTGATCACCAAGTCCCCGACGCTTGCGAGGTTGCCATCGCCCAGACGCACGGTCGGCGCCTGGGCGACGTCGTCGCGGTCAAGGATGCGCTGTGTCCGCGCACGCACGTTGAGCTGACGGACCAGTTCGCGGGTCGGGGCGACCATGATCGAGTCTAGGCCTTGTTCACAGTCGATTTTCCAGGCGTTGAAGGCATCAGCGGTGATGGTGGCCAAGTCTCCGACGTGGACACGCTGGTGGTCCAGGTAAAACCCGAGAGCCGCGGGGTACCCAGCGCGGAGGGCCAGCGAGGCAGCGCCCTCGGCGGGGTCGACGAACCGCACGAGCTCGGTCAGCCGGGACGCGCCGTGCGTGGCTTGGATGTCGCGCATCACCCCGCCAGCCCCGATCGCGGTGAGCTGTCGGTCGTCGCCGATGAGACGGACACTGCCACCTTGATCCAGCACGAATCGCACGGCCGCGTCCAAGGACAGCGTGTCGGCCATCCCCGCCTCGTCGATCACCACGAGTGTCGCGGGTCCAATCGAGCTGAGCCAGGTGTTTCGAGATCGAGCGGGGGTCGTGATGTCGTGGGTGAGTTTCGCGAGGGTGTCGGTGTGCGCACCGATCTGATCCCGCAATACGGCGGCCGCGGCAGCCGACGGTGCGAGCCCGATTACATTCCCGCCGCCCTCGATCCAGGCTGCGGCCAGGGCCCGCATCGCGGTCGTCTTTCCCGCGCCGGCGGGCGCGATTCCCAGCTGCACCCGAGCGCCGGAGGTAACCATGTCGCGGACCAACGAAATCTGCCCGGCGTTCAGCACCACCCCGTTCGCGGTGCTTTCCAGCAGCGCCATATCGACAGCCGCGTTGTCCACCGTGCGCCCGCCGTAGCTACCCGCGGCGGTGACCAGGCGCTGCTCGGCATCGAGCACGGCCGTCGAAGTGAACAGGTTCGCGCCCGCGACCGTGTACACACTGGACCCGTCCAGGCGTCTCAACTGGTGCGGCTCGATGATGCTGTTTTCAGCGCGCGCGAGAGACACCGACATCGTCGGACTGAGCGCGTACTCGACCACGAGATCAACCAGGCCTGGCATTTGCGCCGAGTCGACGGGTGATGAGCGGACCCTACGTTCGGCCTCTGCCCGGACGTGCCACATCTGCCAGGTCGAACGCCGGCTCTGCATTTCAGCAACCACGGCTCGCGCTATTGAAACGGGGTCAGCACTGGCCGCGCTCAGGGTGTTCTCTGTCGGCGGAGTCAGCGCCGAGTCAATCATCCGTCGCAGGCCGGCCTCGCCGCCCAGCACCTGTATCGCTTCGGTTCGCCACGCGGCCCGCTGGTCGGCCTGTGAGCGTGGTTCGTGCTTCAGTTCTCGCGTTTCCAGTGTCGCCTGCTGGGCGAGGTGTAGCGATTCAACCGGCGTCGGTGGTCGACCATGATCACCCTGAAAGGCGGACGCGAGTTCCTGTCGGCGGACCTCGATCTCGGCCCGCCGCGATGACCACCTCATCCGCAGACGTGGGTCGATACCCACCACCTCACGCACCGGCCGCTTACGGCTGTCAACAGGGTCGGGTCGCTGCTCGAATCGCAACCCGAGGTCGGTGCGCAGGTGTCGCTCCAAGGAGGTGTTGTACGTCTCCGAAGCCGCGACAGTGGCCTTGAACAACACCCGCCCATCGACGGCCAACCACTTGCCACTGAGCGTCTGGACCTTGTTCGCAACGGCGACGTGGGTGTGCAGCAGTGGGTCACCCGCGCGACTGTCCCGGTGAGTGAACGCCGTCGCGACCATGCCTCGCACGTTCACCTGACGGACTCCGTTGTCACCCTCGCGGGTGAAGAGTGCGTGCTGCTCGATGAAGCTCAGGGCGTCCCGGACGGCGGCCTGGTGGGCTTGCTCAATTCGGGCGGAGACAGAGGGGTCTGCGACGGCCCAGAGCGTGGAGACGCTCTTGACAGGGCGGAACGTCAGGTCGAAACCGGCGACGGCCGTGGTCCTCGGACGAGAGTGTCTGGCGATCGTTGCTGCCAGTTCTCGCGCGTCCCGCAGGGTGCGCCCGTGCTCGGCGATGAAGAACTCCCTGGCGACCTGGGTACGTACTCGGGCCCTTTTCTCAGCTGGGACAGGAGCGTTGCGGGGCTGCCCAGCCGACGTGTTCAGATCGGCCACACGGGTGGCTACTTCCAGCAGGTAGGAGGAGACATCCGAGGAATAGACCTTGTACGGAACTCCTAGCCGCGTGACCGCCATGAAGTCCTCACCGTTCAGGTCCGGTCCCTGAAGGTGATCGACCCGCTGCCGTGCTAACGGGTGGTGACCGGACCCGAACAGGGCCTTCATCTGCTCGGCGGTGACGGTGTCACCCGCCTCCAGACCGTCAATATCGCGCAGCCCGGAACCGACCCACACGCCGGGCGCTTCACCCTTCTCCGCGTAGTAGTCAGCGAGGCCTGTGCGGCCTTTGTCAGTCGCATCCGATGCGGCAACCTGCCGGGTCAGGTAGTCATACCCCGATCCCGCCGTCAGCTTGTGGATGCTCATTGTCACGTCCGCCAGAAGGAGGATGGACGAACGTCCGCGGACAGAACGCGTGCGAACGCTGACCGAGAATGCAAGAGTTGTGTAGGACTCGGCATTTTGCTTTTCCGCTGGGGGTACGGAGTTGGCAACTGGCGCGTCATGGTGGCGTCCGCTGGGAGGGGTCGAGCGGCCTCCAGAGTGCGATGGTCCGGCGCGAGAAAGATGCACTCCTAATGGAGAAGCAGACGATCAAACAGCAGGCTCGACGGGCGGCACTCGACGCTCAGGCCACCGGCGCGCTGAACGCGCAGAGCGTGAACGAAGGCTCAAACCCTCGCCATCCAGGTGCTCGTCGCGATCCGTGAACGCGACCACGCGGTCCTGGATGCCGAGCGACGAGCGGGAGAGGCCCTGACCGAGATGATCGAGAACGAGGGACTGGCGGCGCGCGACGCCGTGAAGTATTGCGGTGGTGAAGTGAGCACCCGCGAGGTCGCGCGGCTGCGCCGTACCGCAACCGCCACCAGCGCGCAGGGTGGGACTCCCACCCGCCATCGATGCCCGGACCAAGCGGGCGCGACCATGCCGCCGCCGTCGACGCCCTCAGCAGCATCGTGATCTGCGACCGAGCGACCGCCTGACCCAACTGAAGTGGCGGTATTGATGGGCACGCGGGGCGACCTGGCGATGATCGCGCTAGGACCACGGTCATGAGGACTTTCGGAAGCGCCGGGTTGCCCGACGCAGTTTGCGGCTGGGGGCACGAGTCCTCCTCGACATCGGGACGGTCATGGAGTTCTGCTGCAACGATTTGCGTCCGGGCGGGCAGAGGGCGCGGAACTTTTGCACGCGGCAAGGACTGCATGTCGAGAGCTGATGACACTGATGGGGATAAGCAGGTCTTATCCCGGGTAACCGTCGGCGGTCAGGAAGCGTGTGAGGTGCCTCACGGGCGTCATCCTCCGAAACGCTCAGCAGACAGGTAGCGATCCCGGTGATCTCAGGGGGAATCCGCGGGTTTATAGGGGAACTGCGGGGCAACTGGTGTCCAGCAGGTGGGCGGGGGGAGCCTTGATCTGGAAGGGTCGATCAAACCCCTGACATCGATCAGGCTGCGTCAAGGAGCGCGAGTAGACCGAGGATCCGTACGGGTTGCGGTTGTCGTCGCGTCGCCGGACCCGAATTGGCGACCATTCAACAGGTGTATGTGGCGGATCCGACATTAATGCGTGGCGAAACGCTGGTCGTGTACTCAGCACGACTGTTCGCTGCGTGTGGTGGCTACCGCCGGGGGCCCCGGCACATGTCGAAGGTCGTGGGCGCCTTACTACAAGGCAATGATTGAGTGAGGTCATGACCACGAACACCGCGGCATTGATCTCCCGGTTGCACAGGTCGTATCCGAACGGTGCGCCTTCTGATGAGCAGGTCCGCGCCCAGGAGGTTACGTATCTGCCGGCGCAGTGGGCGAGGAGGTGGCCAATTGGTATGGACCGTCCGGGGATCATCGATGGCCCGGACCCGGCCAGTGTGACCCGTGCTGACCTGTTCGGTCAGGCCACCACTATTGCCTCGGAGGCGGACGCGGTGGCAGCGTTCGTAGCTATCTGCGCGTGGGGGACCGGTACCAGTGCACCCAGCGTGAGCCGATGCGCCAAGGCCCTGGCCGACCCGAAGCTAGGCCCGAAGCTGCTCGCGGCCCGCGACCTGGCCGTTGTGGACCCACTGGCTGCGTATATGAGCATGATGCAGGGCGGGGAAAATAAGGTGGCCGGGTTGGGGCCGGCCTTCTTCACCAAATGGCTGCACTTTTCTGCGTTTGATCGTTGCGAGGTTCATCATCGACCGCTCATCTTGGACGCGCTGGTGGCTGTGACTCTGGGCTGGCATACGACGGGCTGGGCTGGGAGTACGTACGCGGCCTACCTCGATATCGCAGAACAGGTCCGTCAACGGTGGTGTCCCGATCAGCCCAGCTACACCGTGGAATATGGCCTCTTTCAACTGCGTGCTACCGAACGTCGCCGCGGGTGGCCCTGATGACTTCTTCAATCGTGGGCTCGCTCCAGTCCGTGGGCGTCCCGGTGCCTGCATCTGTGAGTTAGGTAGGGGTACCAGGGTGGGCCTGGTGCGGTTTGCGATGGTTGTTATCGGGCGGATTACTCGTGTCTAACTGCGGGGTCGGCGCAGCTCGCGGCCCACACCTGGGGGCGCAGTCGTGTACGGCGTATATTTCTCATGCACGGTGTACGCGACTTGTGGTGTTGATCGACGTTCTGCGAACCCGTGGAACCACGCCCTTGAGAGGTAACCACTTATGCGCCTAATGCGTACAGCTGTTGTCCCTGCCGCGTTGTTGAGTGTTGGTCTGGTGGCCGGGTGCGGGCCAGCCAAGTCCAGCGCCAGCGCATCTAGTTCAGCTGCCGGTGGCGCCGTGTCTTCCAGTTCGTCGACCGTGGCTGGATCCTCGGCCAGTTCTGGCAGCACTGATGCCGCGGCGAGTTGCCCCACGTCCAACACCCGCTCGTTTGCTAAGACCCGGTTTGCTGGCGATGTGGGTTTGGCGATTGGGACGTTCCATCGTTATTTGTGGAAGCCTTATCAGGCGGGGTCTTTTAAGAAGGGCGCCAACGGCCGAATCAAGGCACTCCTGAAAGGTGGCGCGACTGCGGCACTGGATGTGAAGTTGCTGCACAACGCGGAAAAGAACATTCAGGCCAACCCCACCTTGTGTAAGAAGTTGTACGTACCGATGTCCCAAGCCATCGCGAAGCTGGACTCGATCAAGTCCAACGTGATCCATGGTGATGTCAGCGGGCTGAGCGCAGCCAATGGCCTGTTAGGTGGGGTGATGTCCAAGGGCAACTCAGCCGGGGCGGGTATCAAGGAGAGCACTGACACCAACACTGGCGACGCTCACTGAGTCGCGGCGTCCCCACGCAACCGCTCGTGCTAAGGCGTCGCTGCGCGTGAAAAGTGTGCGGCGAGTGGGGCGTCGGCCAGCACCATCGTGGTGGTGAGGTTGACCCCGTTTGGTGGACATCCTGTCCGTCAGGTTTTGCCCTGGCAGGGAAGGATGCACTCATGGGTGCGAAGAGGAAGAGCTACACCCCCAAGTACCGGCAGGAAGCTGCTCACCTGGTCATCGATACCGGGCGCACCGTCGCGGCGGTTGCTCGGGAAATCGGTGTCGGGGAAGCGCTACTGGGACGGTGGGTGGCGATCCAGCGGTCCCGGATGGACGACCCACCTGGGGCGGTGGACGCCGATGAGCGGGCCGAACTGGTCCGGTTACGCCGTGAGGTCGCGGAGCTGCGGATGGATCGGGAGTTCCTGAAAAAAGCAGCGGCCTTCTTCGTGGCGGAGAATTCGAACCTGAGCAGGCGTTCGCAGTGATCCATGCGCAGAAGGCCACTGCTGAACCCGGCCGTGGCGTGACCCGAATGGCAGAACTACTCGAGGTGTCCCGGTCGGGGTACTACGCCTGGGCTGCCCGCCAAGCCCAGGATCGGCCCGGCCTGCGGGCCTGCCGTCGGACGGATTTGACGGTGAAGATTCGCGTCGCTCACGACGCGTCCGCTGGGGTTTATGGTTCCCCGCGGATCGTGGCTGATCTACGCGAGG
>JALYUK010000103.1 GCA_030853805.1 Actinomycetota bacterium
GTCCTGGGACCACGCTCGGCCGCGACGGGGCCTGCGGCTCCTTCGCGGCAGCGGGCACCGAGGATACGGCTGGCGCAGCGGCTGATCCAGGCGACGCGGGCACGGCAGGAGCCGTGGGACCAGGCATACCGGGCTTGGCCGCGCCGGCAGTGCCGCCGGGCTTCGGCGATGATTTTTCGTCCGGCACCGGGGTGGCCGGGGCTGCCGACCCTGCGCCGGGCGGCGGATTTTCTTTGATCTTGCGCACCACGGGCGCTTCGATCGTAGAGCTGGCGGTCTTGACGAACTCGCCCTGCTCTTTGAGGTAGTTGAGTAATTCCTTGCTCTGCATCCCGAGCTCTTTTGCGAGCTCGTGAACCCGGACCTTTGCCACGCTTCTCCTGTATGGGATCTGCGACGGTCCGAGCAGCGGCCGGGACATCCCGGTTGCAGCACAGACCGTCAGTTAGTTGGTGCTCATTACTGAGAACTCATCGAGTGCTCATAGCGTTGAACCCGCTTCCGGTCTTGTCTCGCCGCACAAGGCGGCAGGTCAATTCATCAGTCGTGCAGTGATCTCACAGATGCTGTCACGCAGCGGACGGACATCGATCTCACGGGAGTGCGTCACCGGGAAGGCCCGACTGAGCGCACGACGTTTGACCGCCTTGTCCAAACATTGCAAGTCCGGGTGCAACCAGGCCCCTCGGCCCGGAAGACAGCCGCGCACGTTGAGTACGACGCTCCATCCGTCATCCCCAGCGACCGCGGCTACCCGCAACAGCTCTGACCGATCGGCGCGATTCCTACATCCCACACACGTGCGCAAGCCCCGATGGGCAACCGCTGACGAGGTGGCATGGCGGATCCGCTCCCGCTCGACCATCGCCAAGTCTAACCCAGACCTGAAGGACGGTCATCCCCGCGATTCGCTGATGCGCTCTGGCTGTCACGGTGATCCGGGGCCTCGGACGCAGCGGCCTCGGTGGCCGTGTCGGAGCGAATGTCGATTCGCCACCCGGTCAACTTGGCAGCCAACCGCGCATTCTGACCTTCTTTGCCGATCGCCAGACTCAGCTGAAAGTCGGGCACGATGACGCGAGCGGCCCTCGCGCGGTCGTCGACGATCTGGACGGACTGCACTCTGGACGGGGACAGCGCAGAGGCGATGAACCTGGCCGGGTCGCGGTCGAAGTCGACGATGTCGATCTTCTCCCCGTGCAACTCCGTCATGACGGCCCGGACACGGGCACCCATAGGGCCGATGCAGGCGCCCTTCGCATTCATTCCGGGCACCTTTGTATGGACGGCGATCTTGCTGCGGTGACCTGCTTCACGTGCCAGCGCGGCAATTTCAACGCTCCCGTCGGCAATTTCCGGGACCTCGAGCGCGAACAGCTTGCGCACCAGGTTGGGGTGCGTTCGCGAAAGCCCGATGGACGGACCCTTGAAACCCCGCTTGACGCTCACCACGTAACACCGCAGGCGCTGCCCGTGGACGTATCGCTCACCCGGTACCTGCTCGGCCAGCGGAAGCAGCCCCTCGATGTTGCCGAAGTCGACATGCACGTTGCGCGGGTCGCCCGACTGCTGAATGACCCCTGCGATGATGTCGCCCTCGCGCCCACGGAAGTCACCGAGGATGGCCTCGTCCTCGACGTCCCGCATGCGCTGCACGATGACCTGACGCGCCGTCGCTGCCGCGATCCGGCCGAAATCGGTAGGGGTGTCATCGAATTCGATCCCCGGTTCAGGGGTCACCGGCTGAGGAGCGTTCTCGTCGCCGTCCACCCCACGACGCGCTGTCTCTTCGCGGTCTTCACGTACGAGCACTGCGACCCGACCGCTCGCGCGGTCCAGATGGACCCGGGCCTGACGGTAACTGCCGTCGATGCGGTGGTAGGCCGCCAACAGGGCCTGCTCGATCGCGGGAACGATCACATCCATCGGGATTTCCCGCTCACGCTCGAGAGCGCGTAATGCCGCCATGTCGATATCCATCAGTCCTGCTCCTCGCTGTCGGTGTCGATATCGATGTCCGAGTCGATGTCGGTATCGATATCTGTCAAAGCTTCGCGCGGGGGGTTGAACTCGAGCTCGATCCGGGCACGCTCGACCGTGTCGTACGGAACGGTGTGTGTAGTGCTCTGGTCAGATTTCGCGACCGGCACCGCGAAGTCGAAATCGTGCTCCCCGGCGCCCGCAATGCGACCGATGACACGGGTGTCGTCATCGGTAACGGTCAGGTTGATCAGTCGGCCCACGTTTCGTCGGAAATGCGCTGCCGTCGTCAGGGGCCGGTCGGTACCGGAGGATCCGACCTCGAGCACATAGGGAGCCTCACCCATCGCATCGGAATCGTCGAGTGCATCACTGACGGCGCGCGTGATGTCGCCTACCTCGTCCAACGAGAGCGGGGTGAGGATCGAGGTGCGGTCCTCTTCGTCGACCTGCACGGCGCGGTCCACGAGGACACGCACGAGTCGGCGCTTGCCCGCGGGGGTGACGGTGATCGCCTCGAGCACCATCCCCGCGCGCTCGAGCACCGGGATCAGGAGCGCCTCTATTCGCTGGGTACGCGCACTGGGTGCTGTGCTGGGAGCTGCCACGTTCATCTGCCCCACCTTCCCGGTATTTTGTTGTGTGGATTACGAACCGCCCACCTTACCCGGCGGCAGCGGCCCGATTCGCCTTACCGGCCGGCGGGCAGCAGCCCTCGACGCCGCAGAATGCAGCGCTCGATCGGTGCGAAGACGGTGACTTCGACGATCACTCCCACCAGCAGAATCAGCACGATCGCGCTGAGCACCGCTGGTATGTCGGAGTCCTGCGATCCGTTGCTCAGCAGCCCCCCGAGGCCCGTGCCCAGTGACGAGGAATTGGCAATGAGTTCAGCGGCCATCAAGGACCGCCAGGCGAACGCCCATCCCTGTTTGAGGCCCGTGACATAAGCAGGCAGGGCTGCGGGCAGCAGTACCGAGCGCATCAGCTCCAGCCTGCGCGCACCCAGAACGGTGCCCGCCTCGCGCAGCAGAGTGGGCGTCTGATCCACCCCACCGATCAGTCCGTTTGCAATCGATGGCACCGACCCCAGCAGTA
>JALYUK010000111.1 GCA_030853805.1 Actinomycetota bacterium
GTACGCACCCAACCACGATGGCCCCGGTGGAGCCCGGCCGGCACTAGCTGAGCGCCTTGCGGGCCTATGAGACTGCGAGCCCCCTAGCCCCAGCTACCGGTGCTGGACACGCGAAAGGCTCCCGTAAGCAACCAGATTGCACAGTTGCGCGTGTCAACAGGTCGGGCGGTGCCCCGCCCTCTTCGCGCCGACCCGGCGCACCACGAGAAGGAGCAATCATGGACGCGTTGAGTAAGTGGGTGATCCGACACCGGTTGTGGGTCGGACTCTTTTGGGTGGCTATCACCGCGGTCGGTATCTTCTTAGCCCCCTCAGTATCGGGCCGGCTGAAATCCGGTAACCAGCTCACCACCGCCGCCTACCGGGCCAACCAGCAGATCGCTGCACGCTTTGGTGGGGTGACCTCCGACCCGGGGGTGCTGACCCTGAACTTCCCCACCGGGCAGACCGTGCGATCGCCCGGGGTGCAAGGCGAGATCACCGCAGTGGACACCGCGGTCACCAAAGCCGTCCCAGGGATGCGAGTGGCCTCTTACGCCAACACCAGTAACAACCCCACCCTGCTGGGCACCGGGCAGCGAAGCACCGTGGTGTTGCTGTACCCCCCGCACGCCGGGGATGACGTGGACACCACCGCCATCGACACCGTCACCAAAGCTGCACGCACCGCTGCTCCAGCGTTGACGGTGCAGGGCACCAGCCTGAAGTCGTTGGCCGCCGGGAACACCACCAAGAGCGGCGGCAACTCATCAGTACTGAGTGAGTTGCTCGTAGGATCCTTAGGCGCCCTGCTGATCCTGGCGTGGGTATTCGGTTCCTTCCTTGCGTTGCTACCACTGATCATGGCGCTGATCTCGGTGCTGACGATGCAACTGCTCATCTACGCCCTGACCTACGTGCTGCCCTCCTCCTCCCCACTGAACCCGGCCGTGCAGTACATCGTCGCGCTGCTCGGGCTGGGACTGTCGATCGACTACTCACTGCTGGTGGTAACCCGTTGGCGTGAGGAACGCCTCGCCGGGCGACCCAACGCCGAGGCAGTACAGGAAGCAATGAAACGCGCCGGGCACTCGGTCTGGTTCAGCGGCCTCATCGCCTCACTAGGACTGTTCGCGCTGATCCTGGTACCCAACTCGGTGGTCCGCGGTATCGGGATCTCCGGGCTGTTCATCCCCTCGACCGCGACACTGGTTGCCCTGACCCTGCTGCCCGCGCTGCTATCGAAGATCGGGCCGAAAATGGACTGGCCGCGGCGCAAGTCCAGCGGAAACGCCAGCCGCTTCTGGACCTGGTGGTCCCGCCAGATCATCCGCAACCGGGTCGTGGCCGCCGTCGTTGGGCTAGGCATCCTGGGTGGCCTGACCGGGGTCGCGTTGACGATCAACATCTCCCAACCCACCAGCACCGCACTGGCCTCCCACGGCGCCTACACCGACGGGCTACACACGCTGCAAGCCGACGGGTTCCCCCGCGGCACCATGACCGCGGCACCGATCTACGTGCCGCAAACAGTCTCCGCCACGACCACGGTGACCCGGCTGAACTCAGTCAGCAGTGTGCGTGGTGCGGTCGCACCCACCGACCCCACCTGGCATGCAGGCGGCGCCCGTGTCGTCATCGCCCTACCAAAACACGAAATTGGCAGCGCGGACGGCGGCACCTCCCTCAGCGACATCCGCGCCACCGTGCCGTCCGGAGCCCAAGTCGGTGGTGAAGCCGCCGTCGGCATCGACGAAGTGAACACCACCTACGGGGCGTTCCCACTGCTCTTCGCGGTCGTCGCGATCGTAACGTTCCTGCTACTAGCCAGAGGCCTGAAATCCATCCTGCTGCCCGCCAAAGCAGTCATCCTCAACGCGCTGTCAGTCGCCGCCTCTTACGGCATCCTGGTCCTGATCTTCCAACACGGGTTCGGCATGCAAGCACTCTGGGGCACCAAGTCCTACGGCGCGATCGACACGCTAGCCCCCGTGCTGATCTTCGGGTTCCTATTCGGGGTATCAATGGACTACGAAGTGTTCATCCTCTCCCGCGTCCGAGAGGGCTATGACCGCACCAAATCCACCCACAGCGGCATCATCGAAGGTGTCTCACGCACCGGGCGCCTCGTGACCAGTGCCGCGCTGATCCTGTTCTTCGCCCTCGCCTCACTCTCAACCGCCAACGACATCACCGTCCGACAGATCGCCGCCGGGCTAGCCGCCGGCGTCCTCCTGGATGCCGTCGTCGTCCGTATGCTGCTGCTGCCGGCGCTGGTATCACTCTTCGGCAACGCCAACTGGTGGTTCCCCGACTGGGCCGCCCGCCTACTGCGGGTCCCACCCACCCCCGCACAGGAACCACTCGAGCCTGAACCAATCCCCAGGCTGGTCCACGAAACCTAAACAGAGGCCGCCACCCCGGACGGGCCAGCAGAGTGCCCACCCCACCCCGCTGGCCCGCCCTGCTGATGTGTCAACGTTCGCGCACTCTGGTTATGAAGGGTCTGCTTTTGCGGCCTGTACCGAACGTGCGGTTGGCCGTAAACCCATCGGATTGAGTACCCACCGGCTAGGAAGCGACGACGGGAGGCAACGGTGTGGTGGCCAGTTGCGAAAGCCTCCCGTAAGCCAGCAGTCCGCATGATCGAGATCGCGCTAGCACTGGCGCCGACCTAACCGGCACATCTGCTCACCGTGCAGGTCTGCCACCGTATGGAGGATTCGTGTCCCCGACCCGCCGTCTCACCACCCCGTCAATGAGAGCCATCACCGCTGCGTCGCTACAACACAAATGGATCGTCGTCGGCGCTTGGATTCTCCTAGCGATGCTGGGCGCAGTAACAGCGAACCACACGATCAGCCGCCTGACCTACAC
>JALYUK010000124.1 GCA_030853805.1 Actinomycetota bacterium
ATCGAACAGACCGGAAAGGCCTGGCTCGCCGGACACGAGATCGGTACCCACTTCAACGGCCACATCTGCGGGCCTACCGGGGGCAGCAGGTGGTCGGTCGGGGACTGGAAGTCAGAGATCGAGCAGGCCGTTTCGTTCTTCGCGAACTGGCGCACGAACACCGGATTCACCGATCTGCCATCGCTTCCTTTCGACTACCGCAAGGAACTCACCGGTGGTCGGACCCCGTGCCTGGAGGGTTTCGACAACCTACGTAAGGCGGCTGCCGATCTCGGCTGGCGCTATGACACCAGCAACGCGCGCTACCCGATGTGGCCGCTGAAGGTGCCGGGAGCGAAGGTGTGGGACATCTCGATGCAGACCGTGCCGATGCCTGGCCTGCGCAACGGGGTGTTGTCGATGGACTACAACTACATGGCCAACCAGTCGACCGTGACCAACGGCCCCGCGGCGAAGCGACCAGGGTGGCGTCAGCAGATGGTCACGTCACTGATCGCCGGTTTCGACCGCTCGTTCAACGGTAATCGGTCACCGCTGGTGATCGGTAACCATTTCGAGCACTGGAACGGCGGCATCTACATGGAGGCCGTCGAAGAGGTCATGCGCACCCTTGCCAAGCGGCCCGACACCAAACTCGTGTCGTTTCGGCAGTTGTGCGACTGGATGGACGCGCAGACCCCCGCGGTCACCAAGCGGCTGCAGCAGCTGCCCGGTGCTCCGCAGGGTGGCTGGGACGAGTACCTGCAACTCACCTGATGTCAGGCGGTTTCGACCAGGACGTCGGCGAAACTGCGGCGGGCCTCGACCCGGCGAGCATTGGCCTCATCGGAGCCGTTGGCGCGCGCAGCGGCTTCTCGGTGGGATCGACCGAAGCCCTCATGGCGCGCGGTCAGTCGCGCCCGACGTACCTCGTCCGGCAGGTCCAGATACCAGCACTGGTCCACGAACGACCGAGCCGCCGGCCACGGGTCCTCCTCGAGCAGTAGGTAGTTGCCCTCGGTGACGACCAGTCGATCCTGCGGTGTCACCGCAATGGACCCGGCGATGGCGTTCTCGATGGATCGCTCGAAGTGCGGCGCCCAGATCGTGGCGTCGTTTTCGCGCTGGTTACGTACCCGGCGCAGCAGGTCGGCATACCCGTGCCCGTCGAAGGTGTGCGGTGCGCCTTTGACTGCGGCGTGGCCGCGCTCGTCCAACACGCTCTGAGCAAGATGAAAGCCGTCCATCGGAATACAGACCGCCTGCCACCCGCTGCTCGCGGCCCACTGCAGCACGGCGGCCGTCACGGTGGATTTGCCGACACCGGGCGGCCCGGCGATACCGAGCATCACCCGTCCGCTCTGCAGGCGCGTGCCCAGGTGCAGCAGGGCCTCGTCCAGAGTCAGCGAGAGTGGCACCGGCTCAGGTTAGGCCCATCCTCCTCAACTCGACGATTGCGGTGCTGCTGATGATGCATACGGCACCGACGCCACGCGTGTGTATCCGCAGATGTAGTGGTGTGTAGCGGAGTCATTTCTATATATAGTGGTGAGCGCAGCTGGTTCGATGCACTTCGGGAACTTCCGGAGTACACCGAGGCAACAGGGAACCCGGCGAGAATCCGGGACTGCCCCGCAGCGGTAAGTGGGAACGACCGCCGTCCATCCAAGCCCTCGGGCCAGGATGACAGCACTGAGTGAGGCGCGCGATCAGCGTCTGCACACGCTCGGGAAGCGATGGCCAGTAGAAAAGCGTCCGGCAACGAAGGACGCACCGCCCACGAGTCCGAAGACCTGCCAGCAGCCCGCGGCCCCGATCGGTGCCGAGGTCTCCGCATGGCCTCGTGGGAGGGTCCGGCGGGCGTTGGGCCTGCCGTGTCAGCGGCGATCCCTGCGACCCCGTGCCACCCGCGTTGCCGAGCAGGTTCGCGAGGGAGTGAACGGATGTCGATCAACGAGGTAGTCGAGCAGGACGTCGACCGGGCAGCAACGGATGGGGTGATCCAGCCCCCCAGACGGCACATCATGCAGGTCAGGAAGCGCGACGGCGATACCGAGTCGGTTGACGTGAACAAGATCGTCCGCGCCGTCGAGCGGTGGAGCGAGGATCTGGAGGACGTCGATCCGCTGCGGGTCGCCACCAAGACGATCAGCGGGTTGTACGACGGCGCCACTACCGCCGAGCTGGACCGGCTCTCGATCCAGACTGCCGCCGAGATGATCAGCGAAGAGCCGCAGTACTCCCGCCTCGCCGGGCGACTGCTCGCTGCGTATGTCGACAAGGAGGTCCGGGGCCAGGGCATCGCCTCCTTCAGCCAGTCGGTCGCGCTCGGTCATGCCGAGGGTCTGATCGGTGCGGAAACCGCCGACTTCGTGGCGCGCAATGCCCGCAAACTGGACTTCGCGATCGACGAGAGCGCGGACCGACGCTTTGAGTATTTCGGGCTACGGACCGTAGCCGACCGGTATCTGCTGCGGCATCCCTCGCGCCGCTTCGTCATCGAGACCCCGCAGTACTTCCTGCTGCGCGTCGCGTGTGGATTGTCGCGGACACCGGCCGAGGCCATCGAGTTCTACCGGCTGATGAGCTCGCTGACCTATCTGCCCAGCTCACCCACGCTCTTCAACTCCGGCACCCGACACACTCAGATGTCCTCCTGTTATCTGGTCGACTCCCCGCGCGATGAGCTCGGATCGATCTACGAGCGTTACGCCCAGGTCGCACAACTGTCGAAATTCGCCG
>JALYUK010000157.1 GCA_030853805.1 Actinomycetota bacterium
CGGCGGCACCGATCCAGTTGGTGTTGCCATTGACCGTCAGACCCAGCGGGGTGAAGACCAGCAGTTGCAGGAACGCGGCTATGAGGAAGAACGGATAAGCGAGGAACTTCCAGGTCTGTACCGAGACCCGACTCGCGGCGAATGCCACGATCAGGCCCAGACCCGCGTACATCGCCTGGTTCTTGAAGATGGTGTAGGAGGAGTGGGTGGGCGAGGCGTAGGAGGTCACGCTGGACGCGGACAGCACCATGGTGAGCCCGAAAACAAGCAGTAACCCACCCGATCCGAGGATCAGGTAGTAGGGCCCGACCGGTGAATTGACCCGCTCCTTGACCTGTTGCAGGTAACCGCGCGCAGGTGCCAGCCCGGCGATGTTGCCTGCGGTCACGACTGCTCCCCGCCCAGCGCGCGTGCTGCTCGTGCGAACAGTTCGCCGCGCTGCGGATACCCGGTGAACATGTCCTTGGAGGCGGCCGCCGGAGCCAGCAGGACAACGTCCCCAGGGCGGGCAAGTGACGCAGCGTGCCGCACAGCAAGATCCATGGCGTCAGTGTGGACGCTGTCGATCTGCACCACGGGGACATCCGGTGCGTGTCGCGCCAGCGCTGTCGCAATCATGGCGCGGTCGACTCCGAGCAGGACGGCAGCACGCAGCCGATGCGCTGCGCCACGGACCAGGTCATCGACGTCGGCCCCTTTCAGCTGCCCGCCTGCGATCCAGACAACGTCCTCGACAGCGCTGAGCGCCGCGGCCGCGGCGCCAGGATTCGTCGCCTTCGAGTCGTCGACCCAGGTCACTCCCCCAGTGGTGGCAACCACCTGACCCCGATGCGGCTCGGGCGTGTACGCCAGGAGCGCGTCGCGCACGCACGCCAGTGGAACCTCGAAACTGAGCGCCAGCGCAGCCGCTGCGAGAGCATCGGCGATGTAGTGCCCCGACGGCGTCGACCCGAGACTGCGGGTCAGATCCTGCACAGTACAGATCTGCGCGGCGTACCGACGATCCGGTACGAAGGCGCGATCGGCGAGTACTCCGTCCACCAGACCGAGCATCGATGGTCCCGGCACTCCCAGGGTGAATCCGATCGCGCGGGCACCTTCGACGACGTCGGCTTCCTCCAGCAGGACCCGGGTGATGTCGTCGTCGTTGTTGTAGATACAGGCGTGCTGCGTGCGTTCGTAGACGGAGGCCTTCGCTGCGCGGTAGGCCGCGTAGGACCCGTGCCAGTCCAGATGATCCGGGGCGATGTTCAGCAGACAGCTGGAATACGGCGACACGCTGCTGGACCAGTGCAGCTGGAAGCTGGACAGCTCCACCGCGATGACATCGAAGGGTTGCGGGTGCAGAACAGCCTCGATCAGGGCCGTACCGACATTGCCGGCTGCAATGGCCCTCTTGCCGGCAGCCCGCAGCATCTGCTCCAGCATCGTGACGGTGGTCGTTTTGCCATTCGTTCCCGTGATCGTCAACCAGGGGGCGGCGCCTTCGGACGGGCGCATCCGCCACGCCAACTCGACCTCGCCCCATACCGGGATATCCGCCAAAGCTGCCGCCGTGACGAACGGGTGTCGCGGGTTGATGCCGGGCGAGACGATGACCAGTTCGGTGCGCTCCGGCGGTTGTTGTTGATGCTCCGCCCCGAACCGCACCTGGGCCCCGAGGATCTCCAGCACGGTGGCCTGCTCCTGCTCACCCTCGGTGGGCGGTCCGGACAGGACGGTGACGCTAGCTCCCCGCTGCAGCAGCGCGTCCGCAGCCGCGAAGCCGCTCACCCCGAGGCCGAGGACCACGACCCGCAGATCGGCCCATTCGGCGCCACCGTGATCGAGGTGGGCAAGTTGCAGGGACCGGTCGAGCCGGTCGGCCATCAGGTGACGACCCACTCGGCGTAGAACAGGCCGAGTCCGGTAGCGAGGAACAGGCCGGCGATGATCCAGAATCTGATCACCACAGTCACCTGATCCCAGCCGAGCATCTCGAAATGGTGATGCAGTGGCGCCATCCGGAATATCCGCTTGCGACGGAGTTTGAACGAACCGACCTGCAGGATCACCGACATCGTCTCGAGCACGAAGAGACCGGCGAGGATCACCACCAGCAGCTCGGTGCGGGTAACGATCGCCAGACCGGCCACCGCACCCCCCAGGGCCAGCGATCCGGTGTCACCCATGAAGATCTTCGCCGGTGTCGCGTTCCACCACAGGAATCCGAAACACGCCGCCATCGCGCACGCGGCAACCACCGCGAGATCCAGCGGATCGCGGACCTGGTAACACTTGTTGCTGGGGGTGAATTCGCAGTTCTGGTTGTACTGCCACACGCTGATCAGCACATAGCCGCCGAAGATCATCGCGCTGACCCCGGTCGCCAACCCGTCCAGACCATCGGTCAGATTTGCGCCGTTGGAGGTACCGGCGACGATCACGTTGGCCCACACCACGAACAACACGATCCCGAGCGCCGTGCCGCCGAAGGCCAGGTTGACCCAGGTGTCACGGACGAAGGAGATCCGGAAGCTGCCCGGGGTACGACCACCCTTGTCCGCGAACTGGGTCGCGAGGACCGCGAAGATCGTTGATATGAGGACCTGCAGCACCAGCTTCTGAACCGACCGCAGGCCGAGCGAACGCTGATGGGAAATCTTGATCCAGTCGTCCGCGAATCCGACCAGCCCCAGACCGACCATCAGGAACAGCACCAGGCACCCCGACACCGTCGGCGAGGTCCAGAGCACCAGATGCGCGATGAAATAGCCACTTACAGTGCCCGCGATGATGACCGCCCCACCCATCGTGGGGGTGCCGCGCTTGGTGTGGTGGCTGGTCGGTCCGTCGTCGCGGATGAACTGCCCGTAGCCCCGACGGACCAGGAACTTGATGAAGAGTCGGGTGCCGAACAAGCCCACCGCCAGCGCGATCATCGCGCCGATCAGGACGACCTTCACGTAGCACCCTCCACCTTGAAGTGTTCGACTATCCGGTCGCCAAGGTAACGCAACCCCGAGTCCCGACTCGACTTGAACAGTACGACGTCACCGTCTCGTAACTGTTGAGTCAGCAACTCAAATGCCTCATCCACATCGCCGACCCGCAAGGTCGACACCCCCGATTTTTCGGCTCCGTCAGCTATCGGCGCGGCTTCGGTGCCGACGGCGATCACCAGATCGACTCCCTCGACGCCCGCGCGCATACCTACCCCGCGATGCGCCGCGTCACCGGCACTGCCCAGTTCACGCATCGCGCCGAGAACTGCCACCGTGCGGCGGCTCCGGTCGGGCCCGCCCATCTGGGCCAGTGCGACCAGGGCTGCCGCCATCGACTCCGGGTTGGCGTTGTAGGCGTCGTTGATCGACGTGATCCCACCGGCCAGTAGGCGCACCTCCATCCGCCACCGCGCGATTGCGCGAGCCTGGCCGAGGGACCGGATCGCATCGGGCAGCTCGACCCCCGATTCGACGGCAGCAGCCAGCACGGCGAGCGCGTTACCCACCTGATGCACGCCATGTACGGGTAGCGAGACCGTGCTGCTCGTCGAAGCGGTCACCACCGTGAAGGTGGCCCGACCGACGTCATCGAGCTCGATGTCGACGGCCCGGTAGTCCGCGCCCTCGCCGCACCCGACGGTGACGACACGCGCTCGCGTGCGTTGCGCCATCGCGGAGACCAGCGCGTCATCGTGGTTGAGCACCGCGACGCCGTCGGCCGGTAGTGCCTGCACGAGAGCGGCCTTGGTGTCTGCAATGGCCTCCACCGATCCGAAGGCACCGACATGTGCATGACCGACGTTCAGCACAATGCCGATTCGGGGAGGGGTGATCCGCGTGAGGTAGGCAATATGGCCAACGCCCGAAGCGCCCATCTCGACCACGAGATGCCTGGTGCTCAGGTCCACCCGACACGCAGTCAGTGGAACACCCACCTCGGAGTTGAAGGATCCTTCCGGAGCGACTGTGGGGCCGTCAGCAGCCAGAACCTGACCCAGCATGTCCTTGGTCGAGGTCTTGCCGGAACTGCCGGTGATGCCGATGATGTTCAGGCCCGGGACCTCGCCCACAACATGGTGGGCCAGCGTCGCGAAGGCCTCCTGCACGTCCGGCACCACGATGGTGGGTAGCTCATCGACCGCCCGGGTGCCCAACATCGCGACAGCACCCATATCTCGGGCAGCCCCCGCGTACAGGTGACCGTCGGCATGCTCACCGACCCTGGCCACGTAGAGACTGCCCGGCTGCGCGGCACGCGAGTCGGTGACCACCGGACCGTCGATCAGCACGTCCTGCGCCTGTCGGCCCTCCCCCGCGGTGCCGGAGTTCGAGGCGAACTCGATGGTGCCGTCGACGATCTGTGCAATGCGACTGAGGCGGAGCGGAATCATCAGGGCTGCTGTTTGGTGGCGACGGCAGTGAACTGCAACGGATACAGCGCGGCCGGCCCTCTGCTCGGCGGGACGCCGTGCGAACGAAGGACGAAACCTGCCACCTGGGAGAACACCGGGGCCGCGGCGTCGCCGCCGTAGATGGTCGCCTTCGGTCGCTGCAGCGATACGGCGATGATGTACTGCGGATTTTCCGCTGGCGCCATCCCGATGAACGAGGCGGTGTAGCCGCTGTACCGACCCAACTTCGCGTCGTACGCGTCGGCGGTACCGGTCTTACCCGAAACGTTGTACCCGGGCACATTCGCCAGGTTTGCAGTGCCCTTCTTGGTGACCACCCCGTTGAGCATGGTGCGCATTTCGCCGGCAACCTTGGCGGAAACCACCTGTACAGGTTTCCGGGTGTCCTTCGGCGCGGTCCACCCACCGGAAGAGTTCGAAACACCCGCGATGAGCTTCGGCGGCAACCGCACCCCGTCGTTGGCGATGGTCTGGTAGACCGACGCCTGTTGCAGGAGGGTGGTCGAAAGTCCCTGACCGAACATCACGGTGTACTTCTGCGATGCGCTCCACTGGGCCGGCGGCGACACCAACCCTGCGGACTCTCCGGGAAACCCGATGCCACTGGTGGTGCCGAGACCGAACTTTCGCATGTAGTCGTACAAGGTGCTCGATGGGATCCGGGAGCCGGCGAGGATGGTGCCCATGTTGGAGGACTTGGCCAATACACCGGCCAATGTGAGGTTTTCAGTCCCGTGGTCCTCGGAGTCCTTGAATTTGGTACCGCCGCGGTACAACACCGGGGGAACCACGATGGGTGACAGCGGGGTGACCACTCCGGCCGACAGGGCCGCAGCCATCGTGATGACCTTGCTGGTCGACCCGGGTTCGTAGGCGACGGCGAACGGTCGGGACTGCAGATTGCCCGGGGTCTTGCCCGGCTGCAACGGGTTGAAGGTCGGATAGGACGCTGCGGCCAGAATGTTGCCGTTGCGATCCATCACCACCAGGTCGCCCGCCTCCGCCCGCATCTTCTTGACCTGTTGCGCAAGAGCAGTGCTGGCGAAGTACTGGATATCGGAATCAAGGGTGAGCTTGACATTCTGACCGTTCACGGCCGGAGTGTCGGCGCTGCTTCCGGTCGCGATGACGGTGCCGTCCGGAGCCTCTTCGTAGGTGCGGCTACCCGGTGTGCCGTTGAGCACGGACTGCTTCATCAGCTCCACCCCGCCGGCTCCGGCAGACAGGTCACCGCCGGTCCAGCCGACAATGGACGAGGCGCTCGCTCCCTGGGGGTACTGGCGCTCGTCGGTGGCCGCGCTGTAGATACCGCTCAGGTTCAGCGCAGCGACCTTCGTCCACTGCGCCGGGGTGATGTTCTTGATCAGGTAGACGAACTTGGCCTTGCGTTCGGTCCCCTTCTGCAGGGTCGCGTAGTACTGGCGCGGGTCGCCGCCGAGCACCGAGGCCAGGGCGACTGCTACGCCGGAGTTACCCAGGACCGTCGTCTTCTTGTTGACGACCCGCTTGTACTGCGCGGTTTGCGTCGCGTCGGCGGTGACGTCGTAACGCCGGACGCTGACCGCCAGAGCAGTGCCTTTGCTGTCGACGATCTGACCGCGGGACGCAGGCACCGTCAGAGAACGCAGCCGGCTGTCCTTGGCCTTCAGCGAGACGGCTGCTGCGTCGACACCCTGCACGCGGACGATCTGAGCAGCGAAGAGACTGAAGATGAACAGCATCGCGATCAGCAAAATGCGGGCACGTCGTCCCGGGTGTCCGAGCGACATCGCAGCGGCCCCCTGTGGCGCGGATGGCCCGCCGGAACCCTGAGCTGCAGGATTCCCCTCCGGTGCGGATCGCGCGGCCGATTTTGCTACTCGCGCAGGATTCGAAGAAATCACTCTCGACGTGCGTGGCTTGCTCAAGAAGGTCACCTAGTGGTCGTCGCGGGCGTGCTTGGCGTCGTCTTGCCCTTCGTGCCGGTGGCGCCGCCCTTGTCGCCGGACTTTTTCGTGCTGGGCGTCTTCGTACCGTTTTTCTTCGGGACCGACTTCTTGGTGACGGGGGACGTCGGCGTGACCGTCGCCTTGGCCGGAGCCGGAGCGCCGACGGTCGAACCGAGTGCAACCCCCATCGAGGCACGCGCTGCGACGGTCGTCGCAGCGTCACCGGTGAGCGACCCCAAGATAAAGGGCGTCGACCCGGCGGCGGCCTTCGCCACGCCGACGACTTTGCCATCGGGTCCGACGTAGCGGATGCGCGCGGCGGGTACCAGACCCAACTGCTGGGCGCGTCTGGCGAGTGACGCAGCAGATCCGTCGCTCTGCAACTGCGAGCGCAGGTCCTGCTGGGCGTTGGCGACCCGCGCGGAGTCAGCCTGCAGGGAGTCGGTGGTGAATGACTGCTGGGCGCGTTGGGTGTTGAGGATCAGGAGCGTGGCCAACCCGAGGGCCAGCACGGTGACACACGCCACGATGAAGGCGATGCCGCTGTTGTGCCGGGAGTCTGCCGGCGCGACGACTCGCAGGTGGACCGCGGGCGACCGTAGCGCCTTGCGCCCGTCCGGCGAGGTGGCGCTTACCGGCAGGCGGACGCGGGGTGCGCGCTGTGGCGCTGTTGCCTGACTCATGACGTGGGTCCCTTCGGGGTGGATCGACAGCGTTCTGCTACCCGCAACCTGGCCGAGGCCGCGCGCGGGTTCGTCTCGATTTCGTGCGGCGACGGCCGCTCGGCGCCTCTGGTGATGCGCTCGAGGTAGGGCTGGTGCTCAGGAAGTTCGACGGGCAGGTCGACGGGTGTCGAACTCGTTGCGCCGTCGGCGAAGGCCCGCTTCACGATCCGGTCCTCCAGGGAGTGATACGCGAGGACGGCAATGCGGCCACCGACTGCGAGCGCATCCACCGCCGCCGGCAGGGCTTGTTCCCAGGACTCCAGCTCACCGTTGACCTCGATCCGCAGCGCCTGGAAGGTGCGCTTCGCCGGGTGCCCCCCGGTCCGGGCAGAGGCTGCCGGGATTGCGTCGCGCAGTAGGTCCACGAGGACGCCGGAACGTTCGAACGGTGTGTGCTCCCGCTGGCGCACGATGGCCGCCACGATCCGCCGGGCGAACCGCTCCTCGCCGTACTCGCGCAACACGCGTTCCAGATCGCGTGCCTCATAGGTGTTGAGGACGTCGGCAGCTGTGCGGGTCTGAGCCTGATCCATGCGCATGTCCAGCGGTGCGTCGTGACTGTAGGAGAATCCGCGGTCGATCTCATCGAGTTGCAGCGAAGAGACCCCGAGGTCGAAGAGCACCCCGTGAACGTGGTGCACCGCCAAGCGGGACAACTGCTCGAAGGCGTCGTCGTAGGCGCAGTGGACGGGGATGAATCGGTCCCCGAACGGGCCGAGTCGCTGCTCGGCGAGGGCCAGCGCCTCGGCGTCACGATCGACACCGTATGCGGTGAGCTGCGGAAAATGCGTCAACACCGCTTCGGTGTGTCCCCCCATTCCCAGGGTGGCGTCCACGAAGACCGCACCGGGGACACTCAACGCCGGCTCCAGCAGTTGCAGTATCCGGTCGCGCAGCACGGGAGTGTGACGCTCGGCGGTCGCGCGAACAGCGGGGCTCATCGGTGCGCTTCCTCCTGACGTACTGCGTGTGTGGTGCGGATGTACTGCATGGGTCTTGCGGGCTGCTGTGCGGACTCGGCTTCTGAACTCAGGTCCCCAGCCGCTGCATTGCCTGGTGGCGGTGGACTCTCCGGTGCCGGGGAAGTGGCATCGGAGGGTCCGGGCAGCGGATGGAGGCCGAACCTCAGAAGAACCCTCCGGGAATGACCTCCTCGCCCTGCGATGCGAAATCGTCTTCGGTGGCCGCCAGGAACTGGGTCCATGCAGTGCTGTCCCAGAGTTCAAGGCGGTTGCCGGTGCCGATGACCGTGCATTCCTTGGCCAGGCCGGCGTACTCCCGCAACACCGAGGGGACAGTGATGCGACCTTGCTTGTCCGGGATTTCATCAGAGGCCGCAGACAGCAGGACACGCTGGAAGTTGCGCACCCCGCGGTTGGTGACCGGAGTGTTGTTCATCTGCTCGGCGAGTCGTTCGAAGTCGACCATCGCAAAGACGTAGAGGCACCGTTCCTGCCCACGGGTGATCACCAGGCCACCGGCCAGCTGATCACGGAATTTGGCAGGCAGGATGAGTCGACCCTTGTCGTCCAACCGGGGGTGGTGGGTGCCCAGAAACATGACCGCGCCCACCTCCCGTTGTCGTCGAAGGGCCCCGTAGCCCGCCAGCTTTCGCCGCTGCCCTCCACTTTACTCCACAATCCCCCACGACGAGGGCGAATTGCGCCTATCTGCACCTTCGAACGCAACAAACTCGCAGGTCAACAGGCTGTCCGAAGGTGGGGGGAAGATTTCCTGCATCGAACCCGTACCGTGCGAAGTCGATGGCCGGACTTACCACTGCGAGACATCGGGCAAGATTCATTCATGACTCACGCTGCTCCGGTCGATGTACTCACCACTGAGGTGGCTGACAGCACCGTGTTCACGTTGGACGATGTGCGCCGTGTCGCCACCTCCATCCAGGACGCGGTCGCCAGCGTGATCGAGGGCAAGCCCGATGTCATCCGAACTGCGGTCGTGGTGATGCTCGCCGAAGGCCACCTCCTGATCGAGGACGTCCCCGGGGTCGGTAAGACGATGCTCGCCAAATCGCTCGCGCGGTCGGTGAACATCTCGATGCGCCGCCTGCAGTTCACACCGGACCTGCTGCCGAGCGACGTCACCGGGGTCAGCATCTTCAACCAGGATTCGCGGCAGTTCGAATTTCGGCGGGGTGCGGTCTTCGCCGGGATCGTAGTGGGCGACGAGATCAATCGCGCCTCCCCCAAGACCCAGTCGGCCCTCCTGGAGTGCATGGCAGAAAATCAGGTGACGGTGGACGGAGAGACCTATCTGCTGCAACGTCCGTTCATGGTGATGGCGACCCAGAATCCGATTGAGATGGAAGGCACTTATCCGCTCCCGGAAGCCCAGCGGGATCGGTTCATGGCACGTATCTCGATGGGCTATCCCACCGCGTCCGCAGAGTTGCAGATGCTCGACACCCACTCGGCGCGAGAACCCCTCGACACGCTGCAGCCGGTCACGGACGCCGCAACGGTCATGCGCGCCATCGATACCGTGACCAGCGTCTACGCCAGCGTGACACTGCGCCAGTACATCGTGGATCTCGTGAGCGCCACGCGCACCTCGCCCGAAGTACGCCTCGGCGCCTCACCGCGTGCCGCCCTGCAGCTGTTGCGGGCTGCTCGAGCACACGCGGCGCTGGAGGGGCGCGACCACGTGCTTCCCGAAGACGTGCAACGGCTGTGGACCACGGTGCTGGACCACCGTGTCATCCTCGGGCCCGACAGCACCGGTCGATCCACCGGTGAGCTGCTGTCCTATCTGTTGCAGCGCGTACCCGTGCCCTCCCGATCACGCTGACCATGCGCCAGCCATCTGTCGGCCGCCGTCACGACCGGCTCAGACTGACCACCCGCGGGCGCGCGTTCCTGATCGTCGGCGCGTGTCTCATGGGCGCCGGGCTCCTGCTCGGATACGGCGACGTCACCAGGATCGGCGCGCTCGTGCTGACATTGCCGCTGATCGCCTGGGCGCTGTCCGCCTCACACGCCACCCACCTGCAGCTCAGCCGGAAGATCACCCCGACCCTGCTCGGGCCGGGTGATCCTGCGACGGTGCGCGCGGTCTTTCGCAACAACGCCGGACGCGCCAGTCGACTCGGCTCGGCTCAGGACCGTGTCGACCCGGGGTTCGGGGACCGGCCGCGGTACACCTTGACGAGCATCCCGACCCGAGGCACCGCAACCATCGAATACACCGTGCGGAGCCAGGCCCGTGGACGTCACACCATTGGTCCCAGCATCGTCACGCACCCGGACCCGTTCGGGATGTGCACGTCGCTCACGATCCTGCCGGCAAGCGACGAAATTGTCGTGCTCCCGCACACCTTCCCGCTCGAGAGGCGCTCGATGCCGTATGCCACCGGTGGCGCCAGCGCGGCCGGGCACTCCGTCGCCCTGCACGGTGAACAGGACGTCAGCATCCGGGGGTATGTCGAGGGTGATGAGCTGCGGCGTATCCACTGGCCCGCGACGGCCCACCGCGGGCAGTTGATGGTGCGCCACGAAGACCAACCCGAACACCGACGCGCCCTGTTGTGGTTCGACGCGCGCGGCAGCGCACACGCCGACACCGGACGGAGCAGCTCTTTCGAGTGGACGGTCAGCGCGGTTGCCTCGATCGCGCTCCTGCTGGACGATCTGCACTATCAACTGCAGATGGTGAGCGCTGCGACCACGGCAGAGCACCGGCTGCCCTCCCTGCTCAATGCACAGCAGGTGGTGCACAGCCTCGCGTTGGCCAACACCACGGACGATGGCCGGCACGCCGACCTCAGCGCGGCAGCAGCTCAGGCCGTCGCCGCCGGCAGCGTCCTGGTCGGGCTGTTCACCGACCACCCCGACCCTGCCCTGCCGATGCTGGCGGCCACGAGCGGCCGCGGCCGGACGAGTCTGGCGATCATCGTGGACACCGACGCGTACCGGACCGGCTCCGTCGCGCCAGGTGTCGCAGCCGAGCGGACCTCCGCCGTCCTGCGGGCCGCCGGATGGCGTACTGCGATCGCCGGCCCGGACACCGGGATTCCGGCTGCCTGGCATGCGATTGCGGGACCGCACGCCGCTGGGGGCATCCGGTGAACCGCGCACGGCCGGGACAGACACTGCTCGCGGCAATCGCCACGCTGGTGGCGGCCTGGCCCATCACCACATTGTTCGAAGGTCGTTCCTGGGTGCTCGGGGCGATATCCCTGGTCCTGCTCGCGGCGCTGTTCGGGATGGCTGCGCGCGCGGCGGGAGCCTCACCCCTGGTCACCCTGTCGGTTCAGCTGATCGGTGTCGTCACCGTCGCGGTCGTCACCCAGTTGCCGAACCACCTCGACACGTCGCTGCCGGGGGCGCTGCGTGACCTCGGTATTGACGCCAACACCACGGTGACCAGGTTCGCCGCGCCCGCGCCGACGACCGCGGGCATCGTGTTCTTCGTCGCACTGATCGTGGCGGGTCTCGCGATCTGTGTCGACTTCCTTGCCGTCACCTGTCGATCACCGGCTCTCGCAGGGGTGCCGCTCTTCGTCGAGTTCATCATCTCGGCCGCGAATTCCGGCGGAGCGCTGAGCCCCAAGTTCTTCCTGCTCGCGGCAGCGGCGTGGCTGGTGATGCTCTACGGGGCCTCTGCGCGGGCAGCCCGTGACTGGTCCGGGCGGCGGGTCAACCCGTCGGGGCACTACCGCGCCGCCTCTTCCCTCGGCGAGCACGGGTTCGGGTTCGCAGCCCGCGCCGCCGGCGCGCTGGCCCTGGTGTTGGCGCTTCTCCTTGCCGGTATGCTCCCGGCCTCGTCGCAGAAATTCCTCGGTGACGGCCTGGCCCGGGGACAGGGCGGCGGGTCGGGCACGGTGGGTTTCTCCGACAACCTGGACCTCAGTCGTAACCTCACATCGCAGGACAGCTCACCGGTGCTGACCTTCCGCACCACCGACCCCGACCCGGCTCCACTTCGCGCGCTGATCGCCGACGATTATGCACGCAACCGGTGGGAGCCGAACCGCGTCCGCACCCCGTTGCGAGGTGCCGACGGCAGCCAGCTGGAACGCGCCGCGTCCAACCCTCGGCCGGTATCGGCCAACCGGTACCGGATCAGCATCTCGCAGAACTCGATGAAGCCGCCGTACGTCGTGGGACCCACCCAGATCGGCACTGCGGATTTCCAGGGTGCCCGGTGGAGTTATGACCCCAAGTCGTCTCAGCCGTCCACGAAGAAGCTGACTTCGTCCTACTCCCTGGATTACCTGAGTCCGAAAACCACCGCTCGTCCGTCCAATCAGCGCCTGGACCCCACGCAGTACCGGTCCGACCTGGCGGTGGATCCGACCTCGCGGCCGGCGATCGAGGCCCTGGTGAAGCGGGCCGCACCACGCGGTTCGGCCTTCAACCGGGCAATAGCCATCCAGACGTATCTGCGCAGCAGTGGAAATTTCGTCTACTCCCTGACCTTGGCTCCCACCCGCAAGAACGCCGCCGGCCGCACGTTGGATCCCATCAGCAACTTCCTGGCAACCAAACAGGGGTACTGCATGCAGTTCGCCACGGCCATGACGATGGCCGCCCGGTCGATCGGTGTACCGGCCCGACTGGGAGTCGGTTTCCTGCCCGGGTCGGCGGGTCCTGACGGCGTCTACACCGTGAAGCAGTCCGATGCTCACGCCTGGCCCGAGCTGTTCTTTCCGGGGATGGGCTGGACGCGTTTCGAGCCGACCCCCGGATCGCGGGCAGGCGCGGCGCCGGGCTACGCCACCCCGAAAGTCACTGCACCTACCGCGCCGGAGCCCCGCCCGAATACCGTGCCGCGCCCGAAGAATGCGCCCAGCACAGCGGCGCCGGCCACTCCCAGGTCGCCCACCGGGACGGACCCCACCGGCAACGGATCTGTGCCGCGATGGCTCACTGCAGTGCTCTGGACACTCGCAGCCCTGATCGTGCTGTTCGTTGCGTTCTCGATTCTGCCGCTGCTGGCCCGGCGGGCCAGCAGACCGCTGAGCACCGACGACCCGGCGGCAGTGCAGGCCCAATGGGACAACCTGGTGATGCGCATGCAGGACCTGGGCATCGAGCCACCGCCACCGGTGTCACCGCGGTCCCAGGAGGACTACTACCAGCTGAGACTGTCGGTGGACCAGGAGGGGCGACGTGCGCTGCACGAAGTGGTGATGGTGATGGAGCGGGCCCGCTACACCCAGACGTCCGGTTCGGCGCTGGACATGACGGCGCCGGCCGACAGCCTGGTCGACAAGGTGCGTGCCACGCGTTCCCTGCGATGCCGCGCAGGTGCAGCATTGTTCCCGCGTTCCGGGCGGCAGCGGCTGCGCTCCCTACTGCTGCACGCCTATCCGGGCCGCAAGCGCCACTGAGCAGCGAAACGCCACTGAGCAGTTCGCGGACCACGCGACGCGGCCCGCACCATGATGGTGCGGGCCGTTTCGTTTGGTTCGGATCTTTCTGGTCGTGCCCGGTCTCAGTCCAGGTAGTCGCGCAGGACCTGCGAACGTGACGGGTGGCGCAGCTTGCTCATGGTCTTGGACTCGATCTGTCGGATGCGCTCGCGCGTCACCCCGTAGACCTTGCCGATCTCGTCCAGCGTCTTCGGTTGGCCGTCGGTCAGCCCGAACCGCATCGACACGACCCCGGCTTCCCGCTCCGACAAGGTGTCCAGCACCGAGTGCAGTTGCTCCTGCAGCAGCGTGAACGAGACCGCGTCAGCCGGAACCACTGCTTCGGAGTCTTCGATCAGGTCTCCGAATTCGGAGTCGCCGTCTTCACCGAGCGGAGTGTGCAGAGAAATCGGCTCACGGCCGTACTTCTGTACCTCCACGACCTTTTCCGGCGTCATGTCGAGCTCTTTGGCAAGCTCCTCCGGCGTCGGTTCGCGACCCAGGTCCTGCAACATCTGGCGCTGGACACGAGCCAGTTTGTTGATGACCTCGACCATATGCACCGGGATGCGGATGGTACGTGCCTGGTCGGCCATGGCCCGGGTGATGGCCTGGCGAATCCACCACGTGGCGTAGGTCGAGAACTTGTAGCCCTTGGTGTAGTCGAACTTCTCGACGGCGCGGATCAGACCCAGGTTGCCCTCCTGGATCAGGTCCAGGAAGAGCATGCCGCGACCGGTGTAGCGCTTGGCGAGGGAGACGACCAGGCGCAGGTTGGCCTCCAGCAGGTGGTTCTTGGCATTCTTGCCGTCCTGGGAGACCCACCACAGCTCGCGCTTGAGCTTCATGTCGATCTTGTCGCCGGAGTTCAACCGCTCCTCGGCGAATAGGCCGGCCTCGATCCGCTTCGCAAGGTCGACCTCCTGCTCCGCGTTCAGCAGCGCGACCTTGCCGATCTGCTTCAGGTAGTCCTTGACCGGATCTGCCGTCGCTCCGGCCGTGACGACCTGCTGAGCAGGTGCGTCGTCGTCATCGTTCTGGCTGAGCACGAAACCGCCGGCGGCCTCGGATGCGGCCTTCGCCGCCTGATCATCCTTCTTGGATGTCGAGTCCTCGGTGCTCTCGTCCGGTCCTGCTTCGGTGACAGCGGTGACCGCGGCGTCTGCAGCCTTCGCCGCTCTGACGCGCTTGGCCGTCTCTGCGGCGCTGCTCTTGGTGGCGGCAGCCTTGGACACCCGCTTGGTCGTGCTGGCGGTCACGCGGCCTTTGGTCTCGCCGGTCGGTGCCGTGTCGGCTGCCTTGGTGGTGGTCGACTTGGCAGCAGCCTTCTTGACTGTTGTCTTCTTGGCAGCAGCCGTCTTGGTCGCGGCCGTCTTGGTCGCGGCCGTTTTGGTCGCGGCCGTTTTGGTCGCGGCCGTTTTGGCGGTCTTGGCTGCGGCCGGCTTGGTCGCCGTGGTCTTGGTAGGACTGGTCGCAGCCACTGCGGCGCCGTCCTCGTCATGGGTCACGGTGACGCAGGCAGCTGCCAGGGCCGCCAGGATCACCGGAGTGTGCGAGCTGTCGTGACCAGCTTCATCCAGCGCGCTTGTCAGCTGCTTCCCGGACACCCGCTCACCCGCTCGTGCACTCTGTACAAGCTTCTCCAACGCAGGATGGGAGATGTGCGCCGGCAGGACGGGAAGTACTTTGGACACGGGTGGTCACCAACTACCTTTCGAAACAACGGACTCGCACGATGTGCACGCACGCATGACCTACCGCAGCTAGCGGCATCGAAGTTTGGGGATCGGATGCTTTCACTGAACGCGCCCGTACGAACTGTCCGCCCCGGCGCGCGCCGACCTCTGTACCCATTATAAAACGCTGACCACCCCAATCGGAGAATCGCCCCACCCCAGGAGGCGCTCGAGCGGGTTACGGCTTGACGGCGATGACCGGGCAGTCCGCGTCCAGCAGGATGCGCTGAGCGTGCGAGCCCAGGATGAGTTTGCCCACCGGGCTGCGCCGACGAAGTCCGATGACCAGCAACCGCGCCGACCGGCTGCGCGCCGTCTCCAGGAGGAATTCGGTGACATCGTCACCGCTGGGCTCCAGTACCTCCGACTCCACGTCATCGGCACCGGCATCCCGCATCGCCTGAGCGATCTCGTTGCCATCGCGCCCGGCACGCGAGGGGACCACGATCAGGTTCCCACCATGCGCGGCTACCTCTCGCACGGCATACGACAAGGCGACCTCGCCCTCGGGAGTGGGTAGATAGCTGACGACGACACTCATGGTTGCTGCCTCCATCGATCTCACGATCGCGCGTCCGGTGGGCCGGTGGTCCCTCGCGACGCTACCCGAGCGGCCCGCTCACCGCCGCTCGCACTACCTCGACGGCTCGACCGACCCGGTCGGCGATGGCCTCGGTCTCGATCAGAAATCCGTCGTGTCCGTGACTGGACTCGATGACATCCACATGTCCGCGGCCATGGGCGCGGACGATGTCCTCGGACAATTCGACGGGAAACAGCCGATCCGAATCGACGGCCACGGTACGCAGGCACCCTTCGTATCCGCTCAGTACCTGCGCCAGAGATCCTCTGCCGCGGGTGATGTCGTGGGTGGCCATGGCGCGTGACAGGTGCAGATAGGAACCGGCATCGAAACGAGCAACCAACTTGGCGGCCTGGTGGTCCAGATAGCTCTCGACCGCGAACCGCCCACCACCCAGCGGGTCTTCGTCACCTTGCGCTGAGCCGCCGAAGCGGGAGTTCAACTCCGCAGCGCTGCGGTAGGTCGTGTGGGCGATGCGCCGCGCTATTCCCAGTCCGACGAGCGGGCCGGCACCATGCCCGTAATAATCTCCGCCGCGGTAGCCCGGATCGCCGGTGATCGCCAACTCCTGGGTGCGGCCCCACGCAATCTGGTCGGCGGTAGCCCGCGCGGTGCTGGCGATGATCAGCGCACCGGCCACCCGCTCAGGGTGGCCTGCTACCCACTCCAATGCCCGCATTCCACCCATCGACCCGCCCAGCACCAGTCGCCACCGGTCGATACCGAGGGCGTCGGCCAGCTTTGCCTCCAGCGCGACGTGGTCCCGGATCGTGGTGACCGGAAATCGAGATCCCCATGGTGTGCCGGTCGGGTCCGGTGAGCCGGGCCCCGTCGTACCGCGACACCCCCCGAGCACATTCGCGGCCACCACGAACAACTCATCGGTGTCCAACGGCGCGTGCCGACCGATCAGGCCGGGCCACCAGCCCGCCGTGGGTTGCGCAGGGCCGGTCGGACCGACGACATGCGAGTCACCGGTAAGGGCATGCTCGACCAGAACGGCATTGTCAGCGCGTTCGTTCAGGGTGCCCCACGCCTGGTAGGTCACCACGACATCCCTCAGTAGCGAGCCGTTCTCCAACTCCAGCCACGGTAAGCGGATAGCCCGCGCACCCGGGTTGCTGCCGACGGGCGGGGGTATCACCTGGTGATCGCAACGGCGCCTTGCGCGCGTCGTGCACGGATCAGCGGGTCGCTGGGTAACAGTCATGGCGACTTCCCGGTCAGGGGGCGCCTGTCAGACCGACCGGCGGACCCCGCGCTTGCCCGCACCACTTCGGTGCAGGCCTTGTCCTCACCCGGGGCACCCCACCGCGGAGGAGGGTTGCCGCTCAGCAAGCCGGGGCTTGTCGCTGAGACTCTTGACCAAAAAAACCATAGCAGTGCCCCGCCGCGGCTACCTGGACTCGGCCAACAGATGCGGGCGCAACCCGGACCCGCAGGCACGACCCACCAACAGCGCCAGCCGATAGCCGGGGTCGATCTGCAGTGCCTGCTCCACCGCTATCGACGCCAGCGCACCGGAGCCGGCACTCCACGCAGAACCGGCGATCAGCGTCAACACCGGTGGCCGCAGCGGATCGGGCAGGCACTGCAGCCACTCGATCATCCGGTCCCTGGTCTGCGCGGTGCTCAGCCGCGGTGCTGCCCCGGCAGCCGCATCGACCAGTCGCAGCTGTCGGGCCCGATGCACCGGGTGTGCCGTCGGGTTGGGCATCGGCAGGGCCGGGGTCACCCAGCTGAACACCTCATCGCGGGTGCTGCTGTTACGCAGCGAAACGCTGACGGCCGCCAGCATGGCTGCCGGGATCCGGGCGATCTCCTGTGATCCATGCATGATCTGCCACAACACGGCGACCAACTCCTGTGCCGGCAGGGCTCGGGCCGCGGGGACGTGGGCTGCGACGCGGCGTGCGAGGTCGGCCCGCGTCTGCCGCAGGGACCGCGCCAGGTCGGCACGGGATGCACAGGGCGCCATCCCCTCCACCACCGACGCGAGAACAGCATCGACCCGCTCGGGGCCGGGCACCCGGGTCGGTCGGGTGGGGCAGGCGCCGCAACTGCACCGTTGCGCCCACCAGGTGCCCTCGGTGCTGATCAGCACGTGACGGACCCGAACACCTCGCCTGGCGAAGCGGCGACGCAGATGATCCGCACGTGCTGCCGCCGGCCTCGCCGGCATACCGGGATCGAGCAGAACGCAACAGATCGCCTCGTCGATACCTGCCCTACCGAATGCGTCGGCCGTCGTGTCGGCACAGTCCGCGAACGCGAAGTCGTCGTCCAGATCCATCCGCGCAACGACCGTCACACGATCGCGCGACAACCCGACAGCGACGAGGGAATCCGTCGCGACGAAGCCCAGCTCATACGGCAGGTAGGCAATGAGGTCGCCGAGGTTGCGCAAGGTGTGGGTCATGTCGAACAGGTTCGTACTCACCGCGGTGACATCGCAGCGTCCGTGATCCACCTGTGGACAACACGGGTTTCCGGCCGGGGATGTTAACGAATACGTTTGCCGCGCACCGTGCGCCTACGGCTGCGGGTGGCTTCCCACTGCAGGAATTCGTCGGTGTCCTGCACGATGGCACTCGCCAACCACGCCAGCACGACGGCATCGTCGGCCAGCCCTGCGATGGGCGCCAGACGCCGCGGGATCAGATCGATCGGCGAGGCGATGTAGGCGGTGGCAGCGACCATGACCGCCAGGCGGGCCGGTGAGGATCCGACATATTCTTTGGCGGCAATCGCCCGAACCATTCGCGGCACGGCGCCGATCCGCCGCGAGAACGAAGGACCCCCGGGCGCTGAGACCAACGCGACCGATTCCCGCAGCGAACGGACCGCAGCCAGGTTGCCACCGCCACGCGACCGCAAACTCATGCCGGAGCACCCCGTTGCAGCAGCGCGGCGTTGGGCGGGAACTGGGTGCGCGCGGTCTTGGCGACTTTGTGGAGCAGGTAGACGTCCAGACCGGCCCCGAACACTGCCCCGGCGAACGGAACTGCCTGCCCCAGCCGCGGTAACAGCTTCTCGCCGACCTGCGCGACCAGTCGGAACCCCACGGCCTTGTCCAGCACCATCCGGGCAGCGGGTGGCAGTCCGCGGCTCGCGACATTCGCGAGCCGGCCGGTGCTGACGATGCCCGCCTTCTTCAACAGGGCGTCGGCCTCGCCTCCGATCAGCGCGAGCAGGATCGCGGTACGCAGGTTCGGATCGCGCAGGTTGTAGCCGCGCAGGTGAGCGATGGCCGCAGCCATCCTGGTGGCCAGCACATAGAAACCGGCGATATTCGCCGGCAGGGCGACGCTCATGGTGAGAAAACCGCCGAGCCCGGTGACGAAGCCGCCGGCTCCCGCGAGCCGCCGATGCTCCGAGACGATCTGGTCGATCGCGTCTTCCCGATCGCCCTTGGCGTCCGCCAGCGCCCGTTCGGCGACGACTGCTGCGGAGTCGAACTTGCCTTTGCCGTCGATACCGACCTGCATCAGACGATTCGCCAAGGTCAGGGAACTACCCGCGAATACTCCACGGTTCAGATCGACCGGAGCAGCGGACTTGGACTTTCGGTGCAGGATTCCCACACCTCCATGGTGCCAGGTGAACCCCCGAAATGGTCATCGCACCGCTACTTGGCAGGCCGCGAGGCCATCTTGGTGCGGGCTCGGCCCGGCAGCCTTGTCGCCGGCACGTACTACCGTTGCAATATGCCTGCACCCCTGGATTCCGATCCTGCCTTCTCCGATTTCGCCCATCCCGAACGTCTTGTCTCCACCCAGTGGCTCGCAGCTGCACTGGATCGCGGTGAGGACCTCGTCGTCCTCGAGTCGGACGAAGATGTCCTGCTCTACGACTCCGGCCACATCCCCGGAGCGCGCAAGATCGACTGGCACCTGGACCTCAACGACCCGCTGACCCGCGACTTCGTTGACGGAGACCACTTCGCGCAGGTCATGGGCGCCCGCGGAATCACCCGTGAGACCACCGTGATCATCTACGGCGACAAGAGCAACTGGTGGGCTGCCTACGCGTTGTGGGTGATGACGCTCTTCGGACACGAGGATGTCCGTCTGCTGGACGGCGGTCGCACCGCCTGGCTTGCTGAGCAGCGCCCGATCACCCGCGACCTGCCCGCCGACGCCCAGGTGGACTACCCGGTGGTGCAGCGCCACGACGAGCCGATCCGCGCCTTCCGGGACGACGTGCTCGCCCACCTGCCCGGACCTCTGGTGGACGTCCGCTCCCCCGGAGAGTTCAGTGGCGAACTGCTGAGCATGCCCGACTACCCCCAAGAGGGCGCTATGCGTGGCGGGCACATCCCGGGCGCGCGTTCGGTGCCCTGGTCCCGGGCCGCGGCTGAGGACGGCCGGTTCCGCGGACGCTCGGAGCTGGCACACATCTACCAGGACGAGCAGCAGCTCGCCGCCGATGACGACGTCGTTGTCTACTGCCGCATCGGCGAGAGGTCTTCACACACCTGGTTCGTTCTGACGCACCTGCTCGGGTTCGAATCGGTCCGCAACTACGACGGCTCCTGGACCGAATGGGGCAACTCGGTGCGCGTACCCATCGAGAGCGGCACGCAGTGAAAGGTGACCTGCCCGCCCCGATGGCTGAGCTGGCCGAGGACTTCAACGCCCTGGAGCCCAAGGACCGTCTGCAACTGCTGCTCGAGCTCAGCGACGACCTCCCGGCGCTGCCTGCGCGTTACCTGGACCGATCCGAGAAGCTCGAGCAGGTGCACGAGTGCCAGACACCACTGTTCCTCGCCGTCGAGGTCGACGACGATCGACTCGTTCGCCTCTTCTTCCAGGCTCCGCCGGAAGCTCCCACCACTCGCGGATTCGCCGGGATTCTGCACGCGGGACTCGACGGCCAACCACCAGAGGCTGTCCTGGACGTTCCCGACGACGCCCCATGGCGGTTCGGTCTGTCCGAGGCAGTATCCCCATTGCGAATGCGTGGGATGCTGGCCATGCTTGCCCGCATCAAACGACAAGTCCGTGAACACGCGTCAGGCGCCGACGCCGTCTGACCCACATCGATGAGGTTACGAAGCTCTATGAACAAAAAGGCACTGGTAGCCATCCCAGCCGTGGTCGCGCTGATCGGACTCGTCCTGCTCATCATCGGGCTGGCATCGAGTCAGAACGTCAAGGTGACCTCGTTCACGAACGGGTCGAGTGTCAGTGCGACAACGGACGGATTCTCGGTCTACAGCGCAGACAAGGCCGCGCGTACCGCGACCGTCTGTACGGCGGTTTCCGGCGGTCGCACCTCAACCCTTGGTCGGCCCAGCGCGGACTTTTCCGTGAAGGGCACGGGCGGCACGCTGTGGGAGGTGGCGCGAAGCACTGACGGCATGTCCAAGGGCACGTACACCCTCACCTGTGCCGGGACCAGTGGTCTTCAGGTAGGTCCGCGGGCTGACAAGGTCGGCGGCGGTTTCCAGACCATCGGCGTCACGCTCGGGGCCATCCTGCTGGTCGTCGGGATCATCGGAGTCGCCCTACTCCTACTGCTCGGTCGCAAGAAGACGACACCCGAGAGCACCTACAGCGGGTACCAGCAGGGTGGTACCTACGGTGGCGGCTACGGAGCCCCCGGCGCTTACGGTGCGTCTTCCCAGCAGGGTGGCTACGGTCAGCAGCCTTCGCAAGGTGGCCAGCAGGGCGGCCAGCAGCAGGGTGGCTACGGTCAGCAGCCCTCGCAAGGTGGCCAGCAGGGCGGCCAGCAGCAGGGTGGCTA
>JALYUK010000162.1 GCA_030853805.1 Actinomycetota bacterium
GTGTGAGACCGCCTGCGTGCTCGGCATCAGCGAACCGGCGGTCACCATCAAGCAGGTGGAGCTGACCACGATCGAGCAGGCGTTCGCCGCGGGCGCCGTCCTGCCTCAGTTGCCGAACCGCCTTACCGGCAAGACCGTCGCGGTGATCGGATCAGGCCCGGCCGGTCTCGCCGCTGCCCAGCAGTTGACCCGCGCCGGGCACACCGTCGCGGTCTATGAGCGGGCGGACAAGGCCGGTGGGCTGCTGCGTTACGGCATCCCGGAGTTCAAGATGGAGAAATCTGTCCTGGACCGCCGGTTGGAGCAGATGATGGCCGAAGGCACCCGGTTCCGCTGCGGTGTGCAGATCGGCGAGGAACTGTCCGGGCCCGAACTTCGGGCGAGGTACGACGCAGTGGTGCTCGCCGTGGGTGCGACCGTGCGGCGCGGACTGCCGGCGCCCGGGCACGACCTGAACGGTGTCATGCAGGCAATGGATTTCCTGCCCGATGCGAACCGGGTCGCACTGGGTGAGGAAGCCCCCGGGCAGGTCACGGCGAAGGGCAAGCACGTCGTCGTGATCGGCGGCGGTGACACCGGAGCGGATTGCATCGGCACCGCGCACCGGCAGGGTGCTGCATCGGTCACCTCGTTGGAGATCATGCCCCGGCCCGGCGAGGAGCGCGCGGAGGCGAACCCCTGGCCGACCTACCCGATGCTCTACCGCGTGGCCAGCGCCCACGAGGAGGGTGGCGAGCGTGTCTACGCGATCAACACCAAGGAGTTCGTGGACGACGGTGCGGGCAATCTCGCCGGTCTGCGGATCGTCGAGGTTGAGCGCACTGCCGCCGGGTTCGTCGAGGTCGAAGGTTCTGAGCGGGAGATCCCGGCGCAGCTGGTGCTGCTCGCGATGGGATTCCTCGGCCCGCAGAGCGACGGGCTGATCAGTCAACTCGGCCTCGAGCTCGACGAGCGCACCAATGTGCGTCGGGACGCCGATTTCATGTCGAGCCAGCCGGGTGTCTTCGTGGCCGGCGACGTCGGGCGTGGGCAGTCGCTGATCGTCTGGGCCATTGCCGAAGGGCGTGCTGCTGCCCGTGGGGTGGATGCCTACCTGACCGGTTCATCGGACCTGCCCGCACCTATTGCGCCGACCGACCGACCGTTGGTGGTCTGAGGCGCAAGTTACCGGACCGTACGGCGGACGTCACGAATCCTGTAACGCCTCTTGATTAGGATCGAATCATGCGTAGAGCCAAGATCGTCTGCACTCTGGGTCCGGCAACTTCCTCCGCGGAGCGGTGCCGGGAGCTGGTTGAGGCGGGGATGGACGTCGCCCGCCTGAACCTCTCCCACGGTGCCTACGAAGATCACGAAATCGTCTACCACAACCTGCGAAAAGCTGCCGAGGACAGCGGGCGCCCACTGGCGATCCTCTGCGATCTGCAGGGTCCGAAGATCCGCACCGGTCGTTTCTCCGGCGGTCCGGTCGTTCTTGCTGTGGGGGACCGGTTCACCATCACCGTGGACGAGGTCGACGGCACCCAGGACCGTGTTTCGACCACCTACAAGGGTCTGCCCGGTGATGTTGCACCCGGTGACTCGCTGCTCATCGATGACGGCAAGGTGTCGCTGCGCGCACTGCAGGTGAGCGCGACGGACATCGTGACCGAGGTCGTCGAGGGCGGCACCGTGTCCAACAACAAGGGCATCAACCTGCCCGGCGTCGCCGTGAGCGTGCCGGCTCTGTCCACGAAGGACGAGGCCGACCTCCGCTGGGCGATCACCCTCGGCGCCGACCTCATTGCGTTGTCCTTCGTGCGGGACGCCTCCGATATCGACCGCGCTCACGAGATCATGGACGAACTGGGACGCCGCGTGCCGGTGATCGCCAAGATCGAGAAGCCGCAGGCGGTCGACAATCTCGCGGAGATCATCGACGTGTTCGACGCGATCATGGTGGCGCGCGGCGACCTGGGTGTGGAGTTGCCGCTCGAAGAGGTGCCGATCGTACAGAAGCGTGCCGTCGAGCTCTCCCGGCGGGCCGCCAAGCCGGTGATCGTGGCGACCCAGGTACTGGAGTCGATGATCGAGAACTCCCGACCCACCAGGGCCGAGGCCAGCGACTGCGCCAACGCCGTGCTGGACGGTGCGGACGCGATCATGCTGTCAGGTGAGACCAGTGTCGGAGCATGGCCGATCGTGGCGGTCCAGACCATGGCCCGCATCATCGAGAGCACCGAAGAGCACGGCTTGGAGCGCATCCCGCCGCTCGGTACGCAACCGCACACCAAGGGCGGCGCAGTGACAAAGGCTGCCGCGGATATCGGTGAACTACTCGGTGTGAAGTATTTGATCCCCTTCACCACGAGTGGCGATTCGGCGCTGCGGCTGGCTCGGCTGCGCAGCCCGCGGCCGATGCTGGCCTTCACCTGCAACCCGGTGGTTCGCAACCAGCTGGCATTGGTGTGGGGTGTCAACGCCTACCTGGTGCCCGAGGTCAAGCACACCGACCAGATGGCGATGCAGGTCGACGACGTCCTGTTGGAGCTGGGACTCAGCAAGGAGGGCGACCTGGTCATCCTCATCGCCGGTTCGCCACCCGGCATTCCCGGGTCGACGAACGCGTTGCGGGTGCACCAGATGGGCGACGCCAAGAACAAGGTCGCCCCGGCGTACGCCGAAATCCCCAACGATTGACGCCTGGTCGTATCAGGTGCGCGCGCATGCGTAGAATTGCGCGCGCACTCCTTGCCGGGGTGGTGGAATGGCAGACACGGAGCACTCAAAATGCTTTGCTCGAGAGGGCGTGCGGGTTCGAATCCCGCTCCCGGCACCTGATGACCTCGTGAGAGGCCGACGACGCGAGTTTTCATTGCTGAAACACGACGTCAGTACGCTTCGGTCTCGTGACCGAGGACAGTAGCGACGACAGCGCAACCATCCAGCCGGAGCCCCTGCCGCGCCCACGGATCGTCGTCGCTGAGGACGAGGCCCTGATCCGGATGGACCTGGCCGAGATGCTCACCGAGTCCGGGTACGACGTCGTGGCAGCCGTACGCGATGGTCGCTCGGCCATCGAGCAGACCCGGCTGCTGCGCCCTGACCTGGTGGTGATGGATGTCAAGATGCCGGTCCTGGACGGCATCACAGCGGCGGAGACGATCGGCTCTGAAGGGCTCGCGCCCGTCGTGATGTTGACGGCCTTCTCCGACAAGGACCTGGTCGGCCGGGCGAGCGACGCGGGCGTCATGGGATATGTCGTCAAGCCGTTCACCATCGATGACCTCGGACCGGCCATCGTGGTCGCCTTGTCGCGGTGGGCGCAGCGGGTCGCGCTGAGCGCCGAGATCGGCGACCTGTCCGATCGCCTGGCGACCCGCAAACGGCTGGACGCGGCGAAAGGCATCCTGATGCGTGACTTGGCGTTGGATGAGCCTGCCGCTTTCCGGTGGATCCAGAAGGCCGCAATGGATCGACGCCTCGGAATGCGTGAGGTGGCCGACGCGATCATCGAGGGATCTCGTGCGCGGGATTGATCAATGTCGCCGCGGATTTGCAGAGCAGATTGCGTGCACAGGCGAATATATAGAAATTCAAAGATCACGAACAGGAATCAAAATCAGCTGGGTATGACTGAATGGACGATCAGGTACATAAGATCCGAGTCGCTGCGATCGCAGCGACCGATCGTTACTTCCTGGAGGCAATCTCGTGCGTTCGACCCTGATCAAGGTGGGTGTCCCCGTAATCGCCGGCGCGCTGGCACTGTCCGCATGCGGTAGCCGCAGCACCGACGGTGGCACCAGCAAGGCCGGCGGTGGCGACACCGCCAAGGTGGCCACCATCGGCGTGACGGCCCCCTTCACCGGCGACCTGTCCGCAGTCGGCCTCGGTATTCAGAACTCGGTGAAACTGGCCATCCAGCAGGCCAACGAGAAGAAGACGATCCCCGGTTGGACGCTGAAGGTCGATGCCGAGGACGATCAGGGCAAGCCCGAGGTCGGCACCAACGCCGCCACCAAGCTCGCCGGCGACCCCACCGTGGTCGGTGTGGTCGGTAACCTGAACTCCAGTGTCTCCACCAGCACGCAGCCGGTCTTCGCCAAGGCGAACATCGTGCAGGTCTCGCCCGCCAACACCGGTGTCGCGTTGAGCAATGTGAACGACAAGCGCCCGTACGCGACCTACTTCCGCACCTGCACCACTGACGCCGTGCAGGGCCCGTTCGCGGCGAAGTACCTCATCCAGCAGGGCATCAAGAAGGTCGCCACGATCAACGACAAGAAGGCGTACGGCGCCGGTCTGACCGCGGCCTTCGAGAAGGAATTCAAGAAGGAGGGCGGCACGATCACCGCCGCCCAGACAATCGACCCGACGCAGACGAACTTCTCTGCCGTGATCAGCCAGATCAAGCCGAGCAGCCCGCAGGCGCTGTACTACGGCGGTGAATACCCGCAGGCCGGCCCGCTGTCCAAGCAGATGGCGCAGGGTGGTCTGGCGGTGCCCGTGATGGGCGGCGACGGGATCTACGACCCGCAGTTCATCAAGTTGGGTGGCCGCACGGGTGACCTCGCCACCTCGGTGGGCGCCCCCACCGACAGCACCCCCGCCGGCAAGGCGTTCCTGGCCGATTACAAGAAGGGTGGGTTCTCCACCGAAGCCGGCGGTTACGGCGCGTACGCGTACGACGCAGCCAACGCGATCATCGAAGCGTTGAAGACATCGCTGAAGGATGCGAAGTCGCCCAAGGACGCCCGCGAAGCGACCGTCAAGGCAATGGCCGACGTGAAGATCACCGGGGTGACCGGTGACGTCGCCTTCGACAAGTTCGGTGACACCACCAACAAGGTGCTGACCGTCTACAAGGTGACCGGCGGCACCTGGGTCGCCGCCAAGACCGACAAATTCTGACCGCACATCAGTGACGCGAGGGCGAGAACCGAAATAGG
>JALYUK010000166.1 GCA_030853805.1 Actinomycetota bacterium
CTACCGATGATGGGACTGGGCGCGGGCAAGCTCTCACGCAACGACCTTCCCCGCCGCGTCACCTAGGTGACTGCTTTGCCGGTCGCCTGTTCCTCGAAGACGGTGACAACCTCTTCCACCGTCAGGCCCTTTGTCTCGGGCAGGAACCGGGCCACGAATACGATGGCCAAGACCGCCAGAGCCGCGAAGATCACCATCACCCAGGCCAGCCCGATCGCCTTGTTCAAGGCCGGGAAAATCTCGATGATCGCGAAGTTCGCCAACCAGTCGACGCTGGCGGCGATCGCCGCTGCGCGCCCGCGCACCGAGGTGGGGAAAACCTCGCCTTGAATCAGCCAGCCGGTTCCGCCGACACCGATCGCGAACGAGGTGATGAAGAAGGAGAAACCCACCATCACCAATGCGATCTTCGGCGTCCCGGTCAGGTACGCCACGCCCAGCGCCGCGATCACGATGAACGCCGCCATGCCGGCGTAGCCGGCCAGCGCCAGTGGCCGGCGGCCGATCTTGTCGATCCAGCGGAACCCGAAGTAGGTGGCGACCACGTTGACAGCTCCGAGGATGGCTGCGGCCTCGAGGCCGGCAATGGCCGCGGACAGCGCGCCGGATGTCGAGCCCTGGAACAATCCCGTGAGCAGCTGCGGGCCGTAGTAGAACGGGATGTTGATACCGGTGATTTGTTGGAAGATGAAGAAGACGCAGACCACCATCAATGCTCTTTTCACCCCGGGGGTCCACTTCGTCTTGCCCTTTTGGCGTTCGGCAGTCTGCGTGGTGGCAAGTTGTTCGGCGCTGCGCCGCACCTGCTCCTCCGAGACGTCTATCCCCAACTTTCCCAGCGCCGTCTGGGTATCGGCGAAGCGGCCCTGGAGCATCAACCATCTCGGGGATTCCGGCATCCGGGTCCGCAGTACCAGCGCGAGCAGTGCCGGGACCGCGCCCAGGCCCAGAATGATCCTCCAGTCGGCCCCGTACGCCGACTTCGGCGCGACCTTGAAGATCAGCAGGGCGATGAGGTAGGAGACGAAGATCCCCACCGTGATCATCCATTGCTGGATGATGCTGAGTTGACCTCGCTTGCTCGCCGGCGCGAACTCTGCGATATAGGCGGTGGCGATCGCAGAGTCTGCCCCGACGGCGAACCCGATCAAGGTGCGCGAGCTCAGGAGCATAAAGGCATTGACGGTCACCGCCGACAGGAGTGCCCCCAGCGCGAAGATGGCGGTATCGGCGATCAGCAACGATTTCCGACCGAGACGGTCAGTCAGGAAACCCGCTCCCAGGGCCCCCACCGCCGCGCCAAGCGAGGCCCCCGCCACCAGGTAACCCGTCGCGAAACTACCCAGGTGGTAGGGAATGAACACCAACACCGAACCGATGACGGAGGTGTCGTACCCGAAAAGGAACCCACCGACACACGACAGCGCCGCCAGATACCAGTAGAAGGAACTCGTGGCGGCGGTGTCGAGTGCAGACAGCACATTATCCTCATTGCGCTGCTCCTCTTCGGGCGCCGCCGTCATCGACGTCCTCCGGGCAGACAGACCGGACGGAACTTCGGGTGAGAACCGCTGTGCGAGTCAACCGGAGTCATCACAGCCGCGCCCGACCCGGACTCGCAACCGCGGGGATTCGGAAAAGGAACTGAAACATTGGACGACCTCTGAAAGAAAGGTATTTCCTATCGACACCTGGCAGAAAACAACATTTACGGAGCGCGGCGATATGCGGCGGTCCGACCCCAGGTCGGCTGATGCCCAGCGCCCTGAACGTACGCGTACCCGCCGCCGGACACAAGAGCCGTCTCCAGCGTCGAATCACCCGCCCTGGACCTTGGGTCGGAGGCATCTGCGACAGCGCGGGCCATCGCCATCGCGCCGACCCGCCCGAAATGTGACGCCAGCTCAGGCAGCTACCGCCATACCAGCAATCTGGGCTTTTTCGACCCTCGAAGGCGCCGGTAAGACAGTCGGCGATGCCCGCACAAGCCAGGCCGGCCCACTGTTTGACCGATATCAGCCCTCATGTCAAGGACCGCCTGGGACTCGACGTCGGTGACCGGGTGGGTTCTTGGACCGCCAGCTGCTCGGTCCGGTTCGCAGCTGGTCGGTCGGAGCAGGCGCCTGGGCCGACACCTGGGCGCTGCGCCCATCCACTGTCTGGGTGAGACGGACGAGATGATCGCGCGGAAGCTGCAGACGGCGTTCACCCTGCTGGCTGTCCTGGTCTCCGGTAAGGCGGTCCCGCCCAGTGCTCAGCCGCACAGTGTCAGTCGCCCTGACGGCCATCGGTCGGAGGGTTGCCGTAGATGCTGTGCAGCGGATCCGCCTCGTTGGCCGCCACCGTGCGCGAGGGGGCGTCCGGTGTCTGATCCTCATCGTCCCAATCGATCGGTGGTCCGGCAGCCGCGGCCTTGGACAGTGAATCCTTGGAACTGGGAGCGTCCTGCTGGCCCCGGGGGATGTCATTCATTGATCTCTCCTCGTGTTGAACGAATACGGTCTGCGATCATTCCGGCCCCACCGTGGGACTGATGATTTCGGACAGTCAGGTGGGCGTTTTTGCGTTGACGTGAGGGTAGGAGCGGCTATCGATTCCATCCGGCCGGTCGACCCGCACGGCCGCGCCGTATCGTTTTTCACCAGAAGTGCCCGAACGAGTTGACGATCGGCACCGTGCCCGTGCCGATGTCCATGCCGAGATGCGTGGCATTACCATCCTTCACTCAGCATCGGAGTGACGCTGATTGCTGCCCGTCTTCTTGATCTATCGGACGTGATCGCGGAGCGCTGCTTGCCCGGCCGAATACTCCTGCTGATCGATCTCGCCGCGGGCGAACCGCTCTGCCAGCAACTGGTCGGCAGTCAACGACACAGGCCGGCTCCCCCGGTAGTCGTGGTGACTTCGGTTGTGGCGTAGCACCGACACCACCAGTGCGATCAAAAGGACCCAGAACACGATCATGCCGAAGCCCATCAAGCCGTAACCCCAACCACTCATACCGTTGCCGTACCAGAACATGATGCTCACCCTTCTGCGCCGCAAGACGCCAGGTTTGATCAACCGCGCGGACAATCGGACTGGGTCTTGATTCCTACTGCTCACCGTCCTCGCTCCGGCCTCCGCCGTACAGAGCCTTTCGTCCCTACCAGGCCCTGCCCTGGCCCTGCCCTGCCCTGCCCTGCCCTGCCCTGCCCTGGGCGCAGCTCCCCACGGTGTTCGCAAGCTATGGTTCAGAGCTGTGCGTCCGGTCAGAGCAGTAGAGCGCCGCATATAGTGCGGATGCCGTCGCTGATGTTCAGCTCCCTGCGCGGTTATCGCGCGTCCTGGGCCGTCGGCGACGGGGTCGCCGCGCTCACCCTGCTGGCGATCGCCGTCCCCGAGCAGCTGGCCACGGCCAGATTGGCCGGGATGCCGCCGATCACCGGCCTCTACGCCTTCGTGGCCGGCTCGGTGATGTTCGCGTTGCTGGGCTCCAACCGCCAGATGTCGGTCGGCGCCGACTCGACCATCGCCCCGCTGTTCGCGGCGGGGGTCACCGCCCTGGCGGTGCCGGGCTCGGCTGTCTACCTGGCCGACGTGGGCATCCTCGCCGTGATGGTGGGGTTGATCGTGGCTCTGGTGGGTCTACTCCGGCTCGGTTGGATCGCCCAGTTCCTGTCTGCGCCGATCATCAGCGGATTCCTGGGCGGGGTGGCCGTGATCGTCGTCGTCGGCCAGCTGCCGGACCTGCTCGGTCTGCCCTCCGGGGGTGGCAGCACACTGCACCGGATCGGGACTGTGCTTGCAGACCTCCGGCTGACGAACTGGTGGACGCTGGGTATCGGCGTGGGCGTGTTCGTCGTGGCACTGTTGGGGCATCTGATCGATCCCCGGATACCGGGCCCGCTGATCGGGCTGGTCATCTCCGCCGTCCTGGTCGGCGCCCTGCGTCTGCACGGCCACGGCGTCGCGGTGCTGGGCGTCGTGGCGCATGGCGGTCCACGACTGGGGTTGTACGGAATGTCCTTCTCGGTGCTGGGCAGCCTGGCACCGATGGCGGCGGTGGTCGCGCTCATCGTCGTCAGCCAGAGCGCCGTCACCACCACGGCTTTCGCCGATCAGGGCCGCTATCAGGTGGAGGTCGGCCGTGACTTCCTCGGTGTCGGGGCCGGCAGCGTCGTCGCCGGTCTGGTCGGCGCCTTCCCGGTGAACGCGAGCCCACCGCGGACCGCGGCGGTCGCATCGGCATCAGGGCGAACCCAGGCAGCCGGACTCGCCGCTGCGGTCGGCGTGGTGCTGCTGATCCCGGCCGCCGCACTGCTGCAGGACGTGCCGCTGGCCACTCTGGCCGCAGTGCTGATCTTCATCGCCGGCCAGATCTTCCACGTCCGGGAGCTGATCGCGATCGCCAAATTCGACCGCTTCGAGTTCGCGCTGGCGATGGTCACACTGTTGACCGTCGCGCTCGTCGGCGTCGAGCAGGGCATCGTGATCGCGGTCGCCCTGGCCATCCTGGACCGCACCCGGCTGTCCGACCGCCCTGCACTGCACGTACTGGGCCGGATCACCGGCACCACCAGTTGGACCCCGGTCAGCGGCCCGGAAGATACCGCGCAGCTCCCCGGTGTCCTGGTGGTCCTGTTCGCCACCCCCCTCTGGTACGCCGACGCGGCACGTTTTCGGACCGAACTGGACGCCGCCAAGCAGCGTGCCATCGGACCGCCGCGGGTCCTCGTGCTCGACACCATCGGGATGAGCGATATCGACTACACCGGATCCCGGACACTACGGGAGGTGCTGGACCAGCTGGACCGCGACGGTGTTCGGTTCGCCATGGCCCGACCTGGCTCACGAGTACGCGCCGGACTCGAGCGATCCGACCTCCTAGGACGAATCGGCCCGCAGAACCTGTTCGCCTCGGTGAACGAGGCGGTCCTCACCCTGGGCCCGTTGAAGCGACCCGACCCTCTGCAGTAGTCCGTTCAATCACCCCAGGACCAGTATTCCCTCAGCAGCCGGTTGGACTGACGGGCATCCGGCGCGGTCCGTCCAGCCGGTAGAGCTAGGCCACCGCACGCCCATCGGTCCGCCGGGTCGTGCGAACGGCTTCATCGACGACGGGACCGGCCACCGCTGGGATCTTGAGATGCTCGCTGGTCCGGGCGTTGGAGGACGTCCGGTCGCATGTGATGCGGTCTCGGCACCGGGTGTCGAAACTGCTTCTGCGCCAGGTAATCATCTGGTCAGGCGGGGCGGCTTGGACGGGCAAGTATGAGCCGTGGCTCGTCAGCAGCATTTCGACCGGTCGGGGTTGCAGTTGGCCTTCGGCGTCGAAAGAATTCGAAGCGGCGTTGATGGCCGCGGTGCCTCGGGACCGGTTGGACAATGCTATCCAGAAGATGGGCGCTGACAGCCAGTACACGCCGGTGGCCCGCCGGCTGTGTTGCCTGCGGGGAGTGTCCACGTTGACCGGGTTCGCGTCGGCGGTGGAAGTCGCGACTGGTACCGGTTCAGCGGGTCCACGATCGGCGCCTATCTGGGGTTAGTGCCGACCGAGCATTCATCGGGCCAGAGCCGCTCACAGGGTCGATCACCAAAACCGGCAACACCCATGACCGCAGGTTGCTGGTCGAGGCGGCCTGGCATCACCGCCAGCCCTACCGCACACCAGGATTAAGAATGCAGGCCCGGTGGGCCGGGGCGACCCCTGCCGCGCAGACTCGCGGGCAACCAAAGGTTGAAGGCGCGGTGGGAGGTCTACACCGACCGGAAGAAGGAACCGGTCATCGCCAACGTTGCGATCGCCCGCGAGCTGGCCGGCTGGCGCAGGTCGCTGGCCACCCTCTTACCCGGCGACCTCGGATCAGAACAGCCTGGAAACGATGCACCGGTGCGGTCGATAACCCAAGTACAGTTCACGCTGTAAGGCCGGGTGGGCCTGTAGCGTCCGGGGTGACGATCTACTGTGTCGCGGCGAGGAGCCTTCGATGGACGATTCTGAGCACGCCGCCACACCTAAGACAGATCCGGCAGCCCAGGCCGCCGACGGGCAGCTGCCTGTAATGCTCGAGGAATCCGAGCAGCAGGACGCTGACCTGGCCGCCAGCTTGTCGCAACTCTCGCGGCTCTCGGCCAGCAGGTTCGGTTTGGTGGAGCTGTTGACGAAGGTCGCGACGATGGCCGTGCAGGCCATCCCGGGCGCCGACGGCGCCGGGCTGACCCTGCTGGAACCCCACCACGCGGACATCATCGTCAAGAGCACCGATTTCGTCCGGGAGATCGACGACATCCAGTACAGCATCGGGCAGGGACCGTGCATCAGCGCCGTCCAGACCGGCACCACCATGCGGTCGGGTTCGTTGGGCGGGGATCCGCGGTGGCCACGGTTCGGGCCCCGCGCCGGCCGACTCGGGGTGCACAGCGTGCTCTCCCTGCCGTTGTCGACCCCGGGCGGGGTGGTCGGGGCGATGAACGTTTACGCCCACATCAAGGATGCCTTCGACGAGCGGTCGGAGCAGCTGGGTGAGTTTTTCGCGGTGCCGGCGGCGATCTCGGTCGTCAATGCGCAGATCTTGGCGCAGAGCGAGCGCCTGGCCACCCAGTTGCAGGCTGCCTTGACCAGCCGACCGTTGATTGACCAGGCCATCGGCATTCTGCGGAGCCGCAGCGGTGACACCGCCGCGGAAGCCTTTACGCGGCTGCAGCAGATGAGCCAGCACGAGCACATCAAATTGACCGCAGTGGCCGCGGCGCTGGTGGAAGAAGCAGCGGCGCGGGCCAGAATTCGCCGCCAACACCACGACTGACCCTCGAGCTCCGGTGTGCAAAAGCGGTGAACGCGGGTAGGGTCACTGTTGCGCCGCCTATAGGATCTGGGGCCCGACCCCGTCCATTGCGCGCGCATCGGGCCCCGCTACCGCTGCGAGACCCGGCTCGGGTATCACAGACAGCGATCGGGGCGCCCCGGAGTTCTGCGTGGATTTCTCCCGCAATTTAACGATGCAGTTGGACGTGCTGACCGAAGCCCTCGACGGTAGCGGCGATGACCTGGACACCATTTTCGGTGTGCTATTCGACGACCTGTCCGTGGCCATCACCTCGTTTGTCGGCTTGAGCATCACAGTGCCGGCCGGGCAGGAACTGGTCACGGTGACAGCAATGAACTCCCACACCGCCGCCAGCTCCATGCTGGTGCCACTGAATGCGGCAAATGCCGGCGGCGGACAAATCGTGTTCTACGCGCAAAACCCTGGTGCTTTCACCGATCTGGCCGCCGATACCGCCATCGCACTGGGCCCCGGCGGCGACATGGTCCTCGACGGGCACCTGCCGCCGCCCACATCACTGCGCAGCGTGGAAGCTCTGGCGGACCGATCCATCATCAATCAAGGTGTGGGCTTTTTGATCGAGCAGGGCCACTCGCCGGCCCAGGCTCAGACAGAGCTCGGCCGCCGCGCCACCGCCGCCGGGGTGAGCGTGGCATGGGTTGCACACCAGATCCTGGAAAGCAGCCACCGAATTGACCCCGACGCGGAAGAACAAACCGGGTGATTGATTTGCCGCAATCCGCGCCGGCGCGTCTTTTCAATAACACCCGGTCTCCACAGGCCGTATTTCCGCACTTGCGTTCTAGCGGTCGTCGCAACACCTGACCTTCAGGAGCTGCGATGGCAGTACCGAAGTTCGTTCCCAGACTGGGCCGGCGCCGTTGACGACCCGTCGGTGACACTCGATGAACATTGAGCCAACGACCTAATCCGGGCAAAAACAGTACTGCCTGGAGGCCCTTCCCTGGGTGATCGCCTCTGACGGTCGGACCCCGTCGGGCGGCGCAGCCGAGTCGGATCTTGGGTTACAGCCCGGTGCGCCCAAACGGGCATACCGGGCGTTCCGCGAAGGATCTGCATGGTTGCCCTGGCCCACGTCTTGGTTTGTTCTCCCACGATTGACCGGTCCCGGTCGGCCGCGACGCTCCTGTGGGGCCTCCCGTGTCACTCAACTGTCACCCTTCCTACGCGACGGTCGTCAAGTATCGACCGGGTCCGGTTCCGCAGTCAGGTGACGACTGCGATGGCAGCGGCTGTCGCTGTCGGGATGTTGATCTTGAACAAGCACTGCAGGACGTCACCACCAACACCGAACCGGCCATCACACACCGCGGACCTCTATCCGCACGAAACGAAAGCTCGTATGTTTGTTACAGTTACCACTGATGGAGGTCGAGATGAGTACTGCGACGCCCCACCGCGAGACGTTCCTGCCTGAGGGGCACACCGCTCAACTAGCGGAAGTACGCGAGTTCCTGCTGCGCCCGACCAGCGTCGGCCAACAGGAAGGGACGGCATATGCACTGGTCAGCACCGAGGGTCAGGAGCAGGTTGCGGTGCCGGCTGAGCTACACCGGGTGCTGCTGCAGGTCGTGGCGGTGATGAGCCAGGGCCTGGCAGTGAGCATCACCCCGCAGACGGTCCAGCTGACCACCCAGCAGGCCGCCGACCTGCTCGGGATCAGCCGGCCCACCCTGGTCAAGTTGCTCGAAGGCGACCAGATCCCCTTCGAACGGGTCGGCACCCACCGCCGGCTTCAACTACGCAATGTCCTGGACTACCGCGAACGCCGCCGCGCGGCGCAGTACGCCGCACTGGAGGCCACCGCGGTGCCCCTGGATGACGAGGAGTCCGTCGAGGCTGTCCTCGCCGATCTGCGCCGCGCCCGCAAAGCCGTCGCACAACGACGGCGCAACCGCCGAGCCTGACAAGATGCGCAGATGTTCACCGCACTGCTGGACACCTGCGTGCTCTGGCCCAGCCTGCAACGGGACGTCCTGCTCTCCCTGGCCGCCGAAAGCATGTGCCGCCCGGCCTGGAGGAGCGCCATCCTGGCCGAACTCCACTACGCCGAAACCGCCAAACACGTCCGGAACGGCGACATCCGGGAGATGGCTGAAGCGCGAGCTGCACGTCTACTCATCCACATGCGCCGAGCTTTCAACGACGCCGAAATCCGTGGTTGGGAAGGCCTGGAAGGCACCTACGGTGTCCCCGACCCCGATGACGAACACGTCCTGGCCGCCGCCGCCGTCGCGGGTGCCGGCGCCATCGTCACCGGCGAATCTGAAGGACTTCCCCGCCGACCGGGTTCCCCTGGGCATCCAGACACTCGCCCCCGCGCAGTTCGCCGCGGAAACCGTCTCTCTCGACCCGCCCCGCGCGCTGGACGCCATCCGCAGCATCGCCCACCGATCCGGCCGCACGGGCCCACCACAGACCGTCGACGAGCTGCTCGATGTACTGCGACCCGCTATCACTTCCACGACGCCGTCGACCTGCTCCGCTCGGCAACCCTTGAATAGTGGCCGTCGCGTCCAGCCATCATGCCCGCGCAGACCGAACCCCCGAAACTGCCAGAAGGCTGCGGTCAGGCGTTGGCAGCCGCGAATCTCGTAGATCGATGGTTCGAGCCAACGGGACCTTCGCCCTGCTTCCCGCAATAGCGCTGACCTACAGAGGGTTTCGTAGCAGCCTGGCTATCCTCGAGCACGGTACCGGCAGCGGCTGTGATCTCTCCGAGCGTAGTTTGTGCATTGCAATCAACCCCGAGAAGCCCGAAACATGTTATGATGAAACATGTTTCGGCTGGAGTGCGCCTAGAGGGATTCGACCCCTAACCTTCTGATCCATGTTCGAGACTTGTTGCACTGTAACGGCTCTCGACTCGCATAGGTTGGGAATTGCTCCATGTGAGACGCTATCAAGTTGTGGTAGTGCGACTGTTCTGTCGTTCGCCCCGAGATCCCCGAGAACTGCTCCCCCAGATGCTCTCGCGGGAATGGCCGGTCTGGCCC
>JALYUK010000183.1 GCA_030853805.1 Actinomycetota bacterium
CTCCGCGTTTGGTCAGGTCCTTCGCCACCGACTGCACGAGCACTCGGCCGAGACCGCCGCCGGCGAACCCGTCGAACACCCGCAGCGACATAAGCAGCACCGCGTCCGCGCTCACCGGAGAAGTGGGGAACGCCGCCGCCCGTGGTGTCGCACTCGGTGGGGCGTACGTCGCATAGCCGGCGGGGACACCGTCGACAGACAGGGTCTTACCGCAGGACCCCCACTCGAGCAACACTCCCGAGACCCAGGCTTCCTTCTCGAACTCGGTTTGGCCGTACATCTGCGCCTGGCTCACCGCATGGGGCGCCAGCTCCCAGAACACGCATCGACGGCACTCACGCGGAAACTGGTCCAGTGAGTCCAACGTCAGACTTGCGACACGTCGGGACACAGTGCCGACCTCCTCTATTGAGCCGTCGGGCGTTCCAGAAGCTGGTTCGTGGTCTTCTCAGCGTAACCCCGCGCGCCAAGGAAGCGAACGCATGCTTTGGAAGTACGTTTAGCGTCGACCGCCGTAGGGTTTCACGTGAAACGCTCTGCACCACTTCACTTTTCATATTACATCGACGCGCCGCATCTGTCGCCCACGCCTGCTTCATCACAGTGACGAATCAGTGGCGGGTTCCTGGACATCGCCAACGAAGGCTAATGGGAGCCCGGCGAGCCCATCAGCGTCACAATGCGTTCCAGATCATCAACCGAGCCGAACTCGACCACGATCTTGCCTTTGCGCTTGCCCAAGCTGACGGTGACCTTGGTGTCGAAGTTGTCGGACAGCCGTTCGGCGACACCTTCCAGCTCAGGGTGGTGGAGCGGCTCATCGGAGCGGTGGCGAGAGGAGACTGGGTGCGCGTCGTCTCTGCGGGTGAGGGTCACTGCCTCCTCGGTGGCCCGAACCGACAGGCCCTCTGCCACGACGCGGGTCGCCAGATCCTCCTGCGCCTCCGGCTTTCCTTCCATGGACAGCAGTGCGCGTGCGTGCCCGGCGGACAGCACCCCCGCGGCAACCCGACGCTGCACCGGCACCGGTAGCCGCAGTAGACGAATCGTATTGGTCACCACGGGCCGCGACCGCCCGATGCGGGACGCGAGCTCGTCGTGCGTCACCTCGAACTCCTCCAGCAGCTGTTGGTAGGCGGCAGCTTCCTCCAGCGGGTTCAGTTGCACACGGTGGATGTTTTCCAACAGCGCGTCACGCAGCATCGACTTGTCGGCGGTACTTCGGACGATCGCCGGGATGGTATCCAGTCCAGCTGCCTGCGTTGCGCGCCACCGCCGCTCGCCCATGACCAGCTCGTAATGTCCGGGAGAGTCCTCCCGGACCACGATGGGTTGCATCAGTCCGAACTCACGGATCGAGTGCACGAGTTCGGCGAGCGCATCCTCGTCGAACACCTGACGGGGCTGCCGAGCGTTGGGGCTGATGTCCGTCGTCTGTAGCTCACGATAGACCGCGCCGGATGGGGCAGCATCGAGCACCGTCGGGGAGGCCGGGGTAGGTGCAGCGGTATCGGCGCCGGTCTCCGATTCCGCCGCCAACGGGACGGCGTCACCGCGCAAGCCGAACATCACATCCGCAGCGGCAGCGCCGAGACGCGGACCTTCGGTCGGGCCACTGGGAATCAAGGCCGCGAGCCCCCGGCCCAATCCACCCCGGCGTTGCTGAGTCATCCCTGTGCTCCCTGCTCGTCACCACGCGGTTGCCGGGACACAGTGATGTCTCCCCGCCGCGCGAACTCGCGACCTGCGTCCAGGTAGCTCATGGCTCCACGCGAGCCGGGATCATAGGCCAATACGGTCTGTCCGTATCCCGGTGCCTCGGAGACCTTGACGCTGCGCGGGATCACCGTTCGCAGTACGAGATCGCCGAAGTGAGTCCGCACCTCATCGGCGACCTGATCGGCGAGCTTGGTGCGCCCGTCATACATCGTCAGCAGGATGGTGGAGACGTGCAGCTCTGGGTTGAGATGTGCCTGCACCAGCTCGATGTTGCGCAGTAGCTGGCCCAAACCCTCCAGCGCGTAGTACTCGCATTGGATCGGAATGAGCACCTCGGGGGCGGCGACCAGTGCGTTCACCGTCAGCAACCCCAGCGACGGCGGGCAGTCGATGAGCACAAAGTCCACGCTGAGCCGATCCAGCGCATCCGCATTCAGCGCGCGCTTGAGGCGACCCTCCCGGGCCACGAGGGATACCAATTCGATTTCGGCACCGGCCAGATCTATCGTGGCGGGCACACACAGCAAATTCGGCGAGTGGGTGCTGGTCTGCACGGTCTCCTCGAGCGAGGTCTCGCCGAGGAGCACTTCATAGATGGAGGGTGTGCCGGACTGATGAGGCACCCCCAGCGCGGTGCTGGCGTTACCCTGCGGATCCAGGTCGATGACCAGCACGGTGAGCTCGTGCAACGCCAGCGCCGCGGCGAGGTTGACCGTCGTGGTGGTCTTGCCGACCCCACCCTTCTGATTCGCTATCGTGAGAATTCGGCGGCGCTCCGGGCGGGGGAGAGTCGCACCACCGGGATGTTTGTACTGCGTCGCTCGAGCCGCGGCCGCGCCGATCGGGGTGTCTGCATAGTTGCTATCCGGCCGCAAGACCACACCCGCGCCGTGGGTAACCCCTGGCAACGTCTCGGGCCGCGGTGACGATGTTTCACGTGAAACTTGGCTCACCTTCGATCCTGTCTCTCTTATGACTGCCATCCTGATCGGCCGCGCGCTACCGCCCCTACTGTAGGCAATCCGGCACGAGCCCTGCACTAACGACCGTGCTACGACCGCGGCGCCCGGGAGACCTCAACCACCGTCGACGGAGTATCGAGCAGTCCCACCCCGCATTCACGGGCCGTGGCCGACCGGCCGCCCGACCGCCGAATCGCGTGCAAATCACGAGCAATTTCCTCCGCGGCAGTTTTGCCTTTGAGTGCCAGCACTCGGCCCCCGGGCGTGGCCA
>JALYUK010000194.1 GCA_030853805.1 Actinomycetota bacterium
CCCCACTCGAATCGGCCTGCCGCGGGCATGATCACGCTTCGCCGTGCGCGCCAACGGGTCGTTCGACCCAGTCCCGCAGTTGATCACGTCGGTGGGTGAGCGTTGTCAGCTGCTCCCGCACCCGCACCGGAGCCGTGCCCCCGCGAGCATCCCGCGATGCCAATGAACCCTCCACGGACAGCACCGTTCGTACGTCCGGGGTCAACTGGGGATGGATCTGCTGCAGCTGCTCATCGGTGAGATCCCACAGCTCGATCCCGCGAGGCTCGCAGAAGCGCACACAGGCACCGGCGACCTCATGCGCAACCCGGAACGGCACGTTCTGGCGGACCAGCCACTCCGCGATATCTGTTGCGAGGGCAAATCCCTGCGGCGCCAGTGACTGCAGGCGCTCCCTGTGGAACACCAGGGTGTCCGTCATGCCGGCGAAGGCCGGGAGCAGTACCTCGAGGGTGTCGACCGCATCGAACACCGGCTCCTTGTCTTCCTGCAGGTCCCTGTTGTAGGCCAGCGGAAGCGCTTTCAGCGTGGTCATCAGCCCGGCCAGGTCCCCGATGAGGCGACCTGCCTTGCCCCGCGCGAGCTCGGCGACATCGGGGTTCTTCTTCTGCGGCATGATGCTGGAACCGGTGGAGTATGAATCGTCCAGCGTGATGAACGAGAATTCCTTCGTCGCCCACATGATCACTTCTTCGGCAAATCGCGAGATGTCCACCGCCGCCATCGCAGCCACGAATCCGAACTCGGCCACGAAGTCGCGGCCTGCGGTGCCGTCGATGGAGTTGTCCACCGACGTCGAGAAACCGAGATCCTTCGCTACCGCCTCGGGGTCGAGCCCGAGCGAGGAACCTGCGAGGGCCCCGGCGCCGTAAGGCGAAACATCCGTCCGGGCATCCCAGTCACGGAATCGGTCGACGTCTCGTAGCAGTGCCCACGCATGCGCGAGCAGATGGTGGGAGACGAGGACCGGTTGCGCATGCTGCAGGTGCGTGCGACCCGGCATCGCGACGCCGAACATCCGGGTGGACTGAGCGGTCAGCGCATCGACGACATCCAACAGCAGGCCGGAGACGATCCGCGCGTGGTCGCGCAGGTACATCCGGAACAAGGTTGCCACCTGATCGTTGCGGGAACGTCCGGCGCGCAGCCTGCCGCCGACATCTGCACCGGCCCGGTCGATCAGCCCGCGCTCCAGCGCCGTATGGACGTCCTCGTCCTCCTCGGCAGGGATGAAGCGACCGCTTTCCACATCGCTGGCCAGTAACGTCAACGCTGACAGCATTTCACTCAGATGTGCATCGGAGAGCAACCCCGCCGCGTGCAGCACCTGCGCGTGAGCTTTTGATCCACGGATGTCGTACAGCGCCAGCCGCCAGTCGAAGTGGGTGGACTTGGACAAGGCCGCCAAAGCATCCGATGGCCCGCCGGAGAACCGGCCGCCCCACAGGCTCACGGGTGCGGACTGTTCTTCCTGGGTCATTCGGGGAGTCCTCCTTCATCACGTACGAGATCGGTGTACCGGGCCGCAGCGAGCAGCGCGCGCGCAGCGGCCGGGGCACTCTGGGCCGAACTGGCCACCACGAGCACAGTGTCGTCGCCCGCGACGGTGCCCACAACGTCGGCCGGGAGCGAATGGTCGATGGCACTGGCGAGGTAGTTCGCAGCACCCGGTGGGGTGCGCAGGACCACGAGGTTCTCCGACACCTGCGCACTGACCAGTAGTTCGGCGCAGATACGGCGCAGCCGATCGCTCAGCTGGGTGTCACCAGGCGATGGTCGAACCCGGTCGTCGCCCACCTCACCGGGCAGCGCGTAGACCAGCTGCGATCCGTGGCGCACCTTCTCGGCGCGCAACTGCAGCAGGTCTCTGGACAAGGTGGCCTGAGTGACCTCGACGCCGTTACCCGCGAGGTGATCGGCCAGCTCGGACTGCGACCGGATCAGCTCAGAGCTGATGATGTCGGCGACGAGCTGCTGCCTCGCCGTCCGCGTGGCGGGAATCATCGCTGCTTCATCAAGAAGGCAAGCACGGCCTTCTGGACGTGCAACCGGTTTTCGGCTTGATCGAACACGACCGACTGCGGTCCGTCGAGCATCTCGGCGCTGATCTCATAGCCGCGGTACGCCGGTAGGCAGTGCATGACCAACGCCCTGGGGGCCGCCTGCGCCATCAGTTGCGCGGTGACTGCGAACGGGGCAAAGGGCGAGCTGGCACCCTTACGGGTAGCGCTTTCATCCTCCTGGCCCATCGAGACCCAGGTATCTGTGATGACGATCCCCGCACCGTGCACTGCGCTTACCGGATCATCGGTAAGGGTGACGGAGCCACCTGTCGTTGCCGCGATGTTGCGCGCGCGACGGACGACATCGCCGTCGAGATCGGCGATATTCGGGCCGCCGATACGTAGGTGGAGGCCTGCCGTGGCAAAGCCGAGAAGGTAGGAATGTGCCATGTTGTTGGCCGCGTCTCCGACGTAGGCCGCCACCTGACCAGCAAGCGTTCCGCGGTGCTCACCGATCGTCAGCAGATCGGCCAGGATCTGGCAGGGATGGAACTGGTCGGTGAGCGCGTTGACGACCGGTACCCCGGCATGCGCTGCCATCTCCTGCACCCGCGACTGGTCGGTCGTCCGCCAGACGATGGCACCTACCTGCCGGCCGAGCACCTTGGCACAGTCCGCAATCGACTCGCGCGTGCCGATCCCGGCCATCGGTCCATCGACCAGCACCGGATAGCCGCCCAACTCATGCGCTGCGATGGTGAAGGACAGTTGCGTGCGCAGCGTCGGCTTGTCGAATATCAGCGCGATCCCGGGCCCACCGACGGCGCGACTGCGGTCCCGGTTGCGCTTCTGCTCGCCCGCATCATGCAGTACCGCAGCTTGCTCGGCGGGGGTCAGGTCATCGTCCCGCAGGAAGTGCCGTGTCATGAAGTGGCCTCGCTCATCAGTTGCGGCAGCGCGTCCAGGAAGGTGTCGAGCTGTCCGACGGTCAGAATCAGCGGTGGCACCAATCGCAGGGCGTTCGGCGCCACCGGGTTGACGATGAATCCCGCGGCCCGGGCAGCACCCGCAACCGCGGGTGCAATGGGTTGTTGCAAGGTGATCGCCGCCATCAGACCCAGGCCGCGGACACCGGACACTCCGGCAGGCGGACGGTCGGTCAGTCGCTGGGTCAGGTGCGCGCCGACCAGTTCGGCGTGGCGCAGCAGCCCCTGCTCCTGGATGGTCGCCAGCACAGCCAAACCTGCTGCCGCTGCCAACGGATTACCGCCGAAGGTCGAACCGTGCTGGCCGGGTTGCAACAGCTGCGACACCCGCTCGCCATACGTCACCAGGGCCCCGATCGGCACCCCGCCACCGAGCCCCTTCGCGACTGTGATGGCGTCAGGAACGATGCCGCTGTGCTGGTAGGCGAACCATGCACCGGTGCGGCCCATGCCCGACTGGATCTCGTCGAGAATCAGCAGCGCTCCGGCCGCCGTCGTGATCTCCCGCGCGGCCTGCAGATAACCGGCGTCAGGGACGATGACGCCCGCCTCACCCTGGACGGACTCCAGAACGACAGCACCGGTCGTGTGGTCCACCCGGGCTGCGAGTGCATCCACGTCACCGTAGGGAACATGCGTAACGCCTGGCATCAGCGGCTCGAAGGGGCTGCGATAAGCCTCCTTGTGCGTCAGTGCCAAGGCGCCCGTGGTGCGACCGTGGAAGGCGCCTTCGGCCGCAACGATGCCGGTGCGCCCGGTGCGTCGGGCGAGCTTGATGGCAGCCTCGATGGCCTCGGCCCCTGAGTTACCGAAGAACACCCTCGACCCCTGGGGCGCCTGCGCCACAGTCAGCAAAGCCTCCGCCAGTTCGATCTGGACCGGTGAGGCGAAGAGGTTGGAGATGTGGATTGCTTCAGCTGCCTGCTTGGACACGGCTGCGACCAGCGCGGGGTGCCCGTGCCCGAGCACATTGACCGCGATACCGCCGACCAGGTCCAGGTAACGATGACCGTCCGCGTCCCAGACGTAACAACCATCACCGTGGGTGAGTACCAACGGTGGGGTGCCGAAGACGTTCAGCATGCTCGCCTCGTAGCGGGTCAGCAGATCCTGCTGCGCGCTCATCGCGTCGGGGTCCTCGCGGAGTATCGGAGCGCAGCGGAGAACTCCGTGGGGTGACTCATCCTGGTTCCTGCGCAGACATCATGGTGCCGATTCCTTCGTCGGTGAACACTTCGAGCAACAGCGAATGTGCACGTCGCCCGTCGATCACGTGTGCTTGAGGTACCCCACCGCGGATCGCCCGGATGCAGCCCTCGAGTTTGGGGAGCATTCCGGAATCCACGGTGGGCAGCAGGTCCTCCGCAACCTGCAGTGACATCGAGCTGAGCAGGCTGCCCCGATCGGGCCAGTCCGCGTAGATGCCTTCGACGTCGGTCAGCATCACGAGCTTGTGGGCCCCCAGCGCAACCGCGAGCGCGGATGCCGCGGTGTCTGCGTTGACGTTGAGAACCTGACCGGGCGCACCGAGGTCGGGAGCGACCGACGACACCACGGGTATCCGACCGGCCGCGAGAAGGTCGCGCACTGCCGCCGGATTGACCGTCACGACGTCACCCACCAGGCCGATATCGACTTCTTCACCGTCCACGATCGCGCCTCGACGACGTGCTCCGAAGAGTGCGCCGTCCTCACCGGACAGTCCGACGGCCAACGAGCCATGCTGGTTGATCAGACCGACCAGTTCCCGGGAAACCTGACCTGTCAGGACCATCCGCACGACGTCCATGACCTCTGGGGTGGTTACCCGTAAACCCGCTTTGAACTCGCTGCGTAGGCCGAGGCGATCCAGCATGACCTGGATCTGTGGGCCCCCTCCGTGTACGACGACGGGTCGCAGCCCGGCGTACCGCAGAAAGGCGATGTCCTGCGCGAACGCCGTCTTGAGCTCGTTGTCGACCATCGCATTCCCGCCGTACTTGATGACGACGAGCGCATCGCGGAAGCGCTCCAGCCACGGCAGTGCATCAACGAGGGTGGCGGCCTTCTCGTGCGCGGCCGCCAGGTCGATCGGGGGTCGCAGGTTGATCGCAGAGTGCAGGGTCATGTGCTGTACGCCGAGTTCTCGTGCACGTAGTCGTGCGTGAGGTCGTTGGTCCAGATGGTCGCGGCGGCTTCTCCCGCGTGGAGCGCCACGACGACCTGCACCTCTCGGCCGCTCAGATCGACTGCCGCGCGGTCATCCCCCACGCCGCAGTTGCGACAGACCTGTACACCGTTCATCCAGACATCCAGATCGGCCGGTTCAAACGCTGCCCGCGTTGTGCCGACGGCAGCCAGCACCCGGCCCCAGTTCGGGTCGTTACCGAAGATCGCGCACTTGAAGAGGTTGTTGCGGGCAATGGACCGGGCCACTTCCAGCGCGTCGGCCGTGCAGGCGGCGGAGGTGACCTCGATGCTGATGTCATGACGGGCACCCTCCGCGTCCGCGATGAGCTGGCGGGCCAGGTCCGCGCAGCAGTCGGTGAGTGCGGCCACCAACTCCGAACGTTGCACGCGCACGCCCGATGCGCCGGATGCCATCAGCAGGACGGTGTCATTGGTCGACTGGCAACCGTCTGAATCAATCCGGTCGAAGGTCAGTTCGGTCGCGGATCGCAGCGCGCCGTCGAGCTCGGTCGGGTCCACGACGGCGTCGGTGGTGAGGACCACGAGCATGGTCGCGAGCGCCGGCGCCAACATGCCGGCGCCCTTGGCCATTCCGCCGACCGACCAGCCCGCTCGCTCTACGAGCGCTTCCTTGGAGCTGGTGTCGGTCGTCATGATTGCAGTGGCGGCTGCCGTTCCGCCGGCAGCGTGCAGCGCTGCTGCCGCCTCTGCGACGCCGCTCAGCAGCTTGTCCATCGGCAGCCGTTCCCCGATCAGCCCGGTGGAGCACACCACCACATCGCCCGCAGAGACTCCGAGCGCATCTGCGGTGGCCTCTGCTGTGCGGTGGGTATCAGCAAACCCCGCACCACCGGTGATCGCGTTGGCACCACCGGAGTTCAGGATGACTGCATCGGCGCGGGCATCGGACAGGACCTGTCGACTCCACGTGACCGGCGCCGCCTCCACCCGGTTGCTGGTGAACACGGCTGCAGCGTGATGCTCCGGCCCGTCGTTCACTACGAGGGCAACGTCCGGCGTGCCACTGGGTTTGAGACCAGCGGTGACCCCGCTCGCGCGGAAACCTGCTGGCGCGGTGACGCTCACGACGGACTCCTGGTGGGTGATGCTGCGGTTGATGGACGGATGAGGGTGTCGTTCATGGCGCGACCCCGGCGGTGGGCAGGCCCGCAGACTCGGGGAGGCCGAGAGCGATGTTCATGCACTGCACCGCCGCGCCCCCGGTGCCTTTGGTGAGGTTGTCAATGGCCGCGACCGCAATGATCCGGCCGACCCGCTCATCGACCACAACCTGCAGCTGCACGTTGTTGGACCCCAGCACCGCACCCGTACTCGGCCAGCTGCCCTCGGGCAGTAGCTGGACGAACTGCTCATCGTCATAGGCCCGCTGATACGCCACCCGCACCTGTGCGGCCGTCGCGCCATCGGCAAGGGGCGCGGTGCAGGTCGCGAGGATGCCTCGGGGCATCGGCGCCAACGTGGGCGTGAACGACACCGTGACTGCCTCGCCCGCCGCGTTCGACAGACTCTGCTCGATCTCGGGGGTATGCCGGTGCCCACCGCCGACGCCGTACGGGCTCATTGCGCCCATGACCTGTGAACCCAGTAGATGCGGTGCTACGGACTTTCCGGCGCCAGAAGTACCGCTGGCAGCAACAATCACCACATCCCGAGGTTGCGCCAGACGGGTCACGAAGACGGGAGCGAGCGCCAACGCACAGGCTGTCGGGTAACAGCCCGGTACGGCGATCCGACGTTCGGCGAGGAGTTGCGCGCGTTGTTTGGCGTCAGGAAGATCGCAGTCCCGCAGCCACAGTTCCGGCAGTCCGTAGTCCCAGCTGCCTGCATGCGGGGAGCCGTAGAAGTGCTCCCAGGCAGCGGCCTCGGTCAACCGGAAGTCGGCGCCACAGTCGATGATCAGCACGTCGTCCATGTTGTTCATGTCGTTCATGTCGTTCACGTCGAGCTGACCCGCCAGCTGAGCAGATGCGCCGTGCGGCAGAGCCAGAAAGATCACATCGTGACCCCGCAGTTGTTCCACCGACGTCGGCGCCAGCACCCGCTCCGCCAATGGCGTCAGATGCGGGTGATGCACACCGAGGCGATCCCCCGCAGACGATGCAGCAGTCAGGGCACCGATTTGGACCTGAGGGTGCCCGAGTAGCAACCGGAGGATCTCGCCACCGGCGTATCCACTGGCTCCCGCTACCGCAACCCTGAGCATCTGCATGATGATACACGCTCATGCATACTCATCCAATTCGCTGGTAGGCACCCGTCTCTTGTTCTGCACATGCCACTGCCCGGTCACGCGCAGTGTTGACCTCCGCGGTCGTGAGGGTACGGTCTGCTGCCCGGAAGTGCAGCCGGTAGGCCAACGATTTCCTGCCGACCTCGACCTGCTCCCCCTGATAGACATCGAAGAGCGAGACCGACTCGAGCAACTCGCCCGCCCCGGTGCGCAAGGCAGCTTCGACCAAGACAGCAGCCACCTCTGCACCGACCACGAGAGCGACATCGCTGCCGGCCATCGGGAAGGTGGAAACGGGTGCGGACACAGTCTCGCCAGCGCTCGCGGCGAGCAGGACGTCGACATCCAGCTCCCCGGCGACGGTGCGCCGAGGCAGTTCCAACGCCTCGCAGACCTTCGGGTGCAACTCACCGACCCATCCGACCCGTTCGCCGTCGGGCGCGCTGACCGCGGCGCAGCGTCCGGGGTGGAACGGCGCGCACTCGTCGTTACGGGTGCCCAACGTCAGACCGAGCGCCTCGCCGAGGTCGCCCACGATCTCCAGGGCATCGGTCCAGTCCGCTACCCGGCCTGCTCCCCACCAGGCAGTGCGGTCACGCTCGCCGGAAAGGATGAAGCTCAGATAGCGCGGCTGAGGCGGGACGGCCTCGCGGATCTGAGCGAGGACCGTGTCCTCGGGCCGCAGGCCAGGGGCCATCGTCGGCGCGTGACCGAGTTTTGCTCCTGGCAGCGCAACCAGCCCGAACTCGAACAACGCAACGTCACGGCTGCCGCGGGATACGTTGCGCCGCAGGATGTCTGCCAGCCCCGGCAGCAAAGTAGTGCGGAAGAGGTCCGCTTCCTGCGAGAGGGGGTTGACGATGCGAACCGCTCGTCGACGTGGGTCATCGGCGTCGATACCGAGCTGGTCCAGACTCGAGGCACCGATGAACGGCGCACTCCAGGTCTCCTGCAAGCCGCGCCCGGCAAGGAGATCGGCCAACATCCGTCGGCTGTGCTGCTTACGGGTCAGACCGCGACCCCCCGGGGGGGTCGGCACGATCGACGGTATTGCCTCGTACCCGCGGATCCGGGCGACTTCCTCCACCAGATCCGGCGACGTGCGTAGATCCGGCCGCCAGCTGGGCGGAACGACGTTCGCCCGGTCGCCGATCAGCTCGATCTCGCAACCGATCTCGCTGAGCACTCCGATGACGTCGGCAGCTGGGTAGTGCACGCCCACCAGCCGGGTCGGCAGATTCAGGTCGAAGTCGATGGCAGCGGGCGCGGATACCTCACCGACGTCGGTCACGGCCGCGTCTGCAACGCCACCTGCGAACTCGACCAGAAGGTCCACGATCAGCTGGGCTGCGGCCGATGCGAGC
>JALYUK010000213.1 GCA_030853805.1 Actinomycetota bacterium
TTGTTGAGTTCGGACTCGACCCGTGCGAGTTCGCGGGCGCTGTGGACGGAGAGGTCGGTCGACTTCGGAAAGTACTGGCGGAGCAGTCCGTTGGTGTTTTCGTTGCTGCCGCGCTGCCAAGGGCTCGCGGCATCGCAGAAGTAGATCCGCGTTCCAGTGGCGGTGGTGACGTCGAGGTGCTTGGCCATCTCGGTGCCCTGATCCCAGGTGAGTGTCCGCCGCAGCCGTGCCGGTAGCTCCCCGAGGGCCAGGACGAGCGCGGCGTGCAACTCGATCGAGTTGTGGGCGGGCAGATGCAGGAGCTTGACGTAGCGGGTCTGCCGCTCGACGAGGGTGCCGATGGCGGAACGGTTGTGCGGTCCGACGATGTAGGGGTCGAGCCGGGGCGCGGTGTCAGGATTGCTCCTGGTCCGTTTCCCCGGCCCGCCCTCCGCACCGGACGTGCGACTCTCATCGCATCCGGCGCTCCACGGACTGCCACTGCTATGCGGTCACCAAGGTGGCCGCTGTGCTGGTCCAGGGTGTGGGGATGTTGCTCGCTCGCCACCGATAGCGAGTGATCGCCACGGTGGTCGTGTCGAACATGGTGATCCCCGCTGCTGCCGGACGGTTACCGGGCTTGCCGGTCAAAAACCGCCGGTAGAGTTCCGCCCACGTGATTCGCTTGTGCCGTTTGAGCAGCCATTGGGTGACTCGATGCCAGGTGAAGGCATCGAGGTAGCCGAAGGTTGCTTTCGACACACCGTGACGGAAATACGCACACCATCCTCGGAGCACCGGATTGAGGCGCCCGAGGAGATCAGCAAGGCCATGATGACGTGCCCGTTTGGTGAGGGCCCGCACCTTCTCCAGGATCGAAAGCAACGCCTTCTTCGATGGATAGGTGTAGACACACATCTTTGTAGTCCCCTTCTTCCGGCGTCGCCGGATGCGAAACCCGAGGAAGTCGAACCCCTCGTCCAGATGGCACACCCGGGACTTTTCCACTGAAAGACGCAGCCCCAGAGGGGCTATCACCTCAGCGACTTCGTCCCAGAGCGCGTCCGCGTGCGCTTTAGTTCCGGCCACCATGATCACGAAGTCATCCGCATAGCGGATAATCCGATAGGTGGCACCTCCACGTTTGCGGTGCGCCTCCCGCCGATAGGGACTCGTGTGCGCATCCCATTTCGCGCTGAAATGCGCGTCCAACACCGTCAGCGCGATGTTGGCGAGCAACGGCGAGAGTATGCCGCCCTGGGGTGTGCCGGTCTCGGAGGTCCTGACCGTGCCTTCGGTGGACATGATGCCCGCCTTCAGGAACGCTTTGATCAGGGCCAGGACCCGTTTATCGACGACCCTGGTGCGTACCCGCTCCATCACCGCGGAATGCGCCAACTCGTCGAAACACGCTGCGATGTCCGCCTCGAAAACCCAGTGATAGCTCCGGGATCCGAGCGCGTGAATCTCAGCGACCGCGTCCTGGGCACGACGTCGGGGACGGAAGCCGTAACTGACCGGCTTGAAATCCGCCTCGAAGATCGGCTCCAACACCAGCAACAACGATGCCTGCACCACCCGGTCCATCACGGTCGGGATACCGAGGCGCCTGAGCTTGCTGCTGCCCGGTTTGGGAATGAGTCTCTCCCGTACCGGCAGTGGAGCAAACGTCCGGGACTTCAACTGGTCTCGGACCTGACTCAGGAACGCCACGACCTGGGCATCACCGGTGATGGACACCGGTGCCAGCCGGTCAACCCCGGCTGAACGGGCACCCTTGTTGCCCCGCACCCGTTCCCACGCGACGGTGAGAAAATCCGGGTGATGAACAAGGTTGAACACATCATTAAACAGACGATCGGAATCATCGACCGCCCAGTGGTGCAGCTTGCGTTGCATCTGTCGTACCCGCCATGCCGCCGAATCAGGATCGGGCCATGACAGCTCACCAGTATTCACCGATGCCTCCGTTCGTGTCGTGCGTGCTGCTCCAATTCCGCTGGGGCCCTTCGCCATGTACGAGGCTTTCCCCCGCTCGGACTACTACGACCCCTCCGCCCCACCACGAGGCCGTCGACAGACGACGCATCAACCCGACCCCGCCGACCCCGGTTGAGGACGGCGACTCGGGAGCCTTGCGGTGGTTCCCACGTTCACTGCGAACCGATCGAGGAGTGAGGTGCCCAGCTATGCCCCTGCGATATCGCCACGGCTACGCCGCAGGCCTTCACCGTGGCCTCCGGGGCCAGCGACCTTAACCAACCCCGGAGTTCCCACCACCAGCGAAAGGTGGTGGTGCGCACCGCAGACCAGCCCGAATCCACCGGGTTAGAGCTGGCGGGAGACTTGAGAGGCGTTAACACTGGTTCCTCGCGTACACCTTCTCCTCTTGCTTGCCGGACCCAGACCATCCGGTAGTGCCGGTCTGTCCCGTCGTTGTCGGGGCTGCTCACCACCCTCCCCGGCGTCTCCCGGATCAGGCTGCCCCCAGCTTCACTATGCTGCTGCGACAACACAGCGGTGCAGGTCTTCCACCTCCACTCGGTCACACAGCGCCTCGTGGCGCACGAGGTCTCCCTCCCACGCGCCTGGTACCGCACGGTCCTGCACCGTCGCGGGCCGCTGGCTGATGTTGACCATGTCGGGCAGCACCCGGTTCTTGCGGTGGGTGCCTTGGCGGTTGGGGACCCGCAGGGTGCGCCCGGTGCGCAGGTATCGCACCAGGTCACGGTGCAGTGCCCCGCGGGACTGCACGTACAACGACTGGTAGATCGTCTCGGTGGACACCCACATCTCCGGGTCCTCGGGATGCTCCTGGCGCAACCGGCCGGCGATCTGCTCCGGGGAGTACTTCATGGTCAGGTACGTCTGGACCACGGCCCGCAACCGTGGGTTAGCGGCCAGCTTCGCAGGCTTCGGTCGGCCCGCTCGAGCGTAGGCGCGCACATGGGCCCCACCGGCCCGGTACACCCCGTCGGGGTCGGCGTTGCGGGACAGCTCCCGCGACACTGTCGAGGGGGACCTGCCCAGCCGCGCGGCCAGGGCGCGCACTGACTCCCCGCGGGCCCGCCCCAGGGCGATCTCCTCCCGCTCGGCGAAGGACAGGTACCGCCCGGCCAGGTCTCGGCCGCGGCGGGGACGGACCCCGCCGGACTCACGCACCCACGCCAACCCCCGCTGGCGGTAGGTCCCCGCCACCGCGGCAGCATCGGTCATGAACTCACCGCCCTGCCACGCCGCCCAGAACGGCTGGAACAGCTCAGCAACCA
>JALYUK010000240.1 GCA_030853805.1 Actinomycetota bacterium
GGATGACGATCCGCAGCTGCCGGCCTGGGAAAGCCGGGCACCACTGACCGGTACCGTGTACGCAGATGCCTGTGTCATCGGCCTGGGCGGTAGCGGGCTGGCGGCCGCTGAGGACCTTGCCGCTCGCGGGCTCGCCGTCGTGGGGATCGATGCGCACCGCATTGCGGGTGGGGCGGCGGGACGCAACGGCGGCTTCCTGTCGTGTGGTGGCGCGATGGGGTTGGCTTCTTTCGAGGCAGGTTCGACCGTCCCGCTGGAATCGCGCGAGCAGTTGTATGTGGCAACACGTGCTGAGCTCGAACGACTCCTGGACCGTCTCGGCCCCTCCGTCGTGCGGCGGACGGGGTCGCTCTCACTGGCGGGTCTCCCGGGCGCACCGATGTATGACGACCACGCCCAGGATGCAGCGGTCTACCTGGATCACCTGCGCGCGGAACGCGATGCGCTGGCGTCGATCGGTATCGCCGTCCAGGACTACGAGGGCGAGCTGGGCCAGGGGTATTTCAACCCGGACACGGCCTCGGTGAACCCGGTACGTCGGGCGTTCCAGGTGGCGGCGGCGCTGCCCCGCTCGGTGCGGTTGTACGAACACTCCCCCGTGACCGATGTGCGGGCCGGTGCGGTCACCACCCGCGACGGTGTTGTGCGCGCGCCGGTGATCGTGGTGGCGGTGGACGGCAGACTCGATGTGCTGCTTCCGCAACTTGCGGAGCTGGTACGCACGGTGCGGTTGCAGATGCTCACAACGGCTCCGATCGCGGTCGGGAGACTGTCGTGTGGCGTGAGCTACCGCGACGATTTCGAGTGGGCCCAGCAGGATCCGGCGGGGCGGCTGCTGATCGGCGGTGGCCGCGATCGCTGCGCCGCAGCGGAAGAAACTCTCGACGACCAGCCGACCGAACAGGTGCAGCGCTGGATCGAGCGGGCCGCGTCACGGGTTGCGGGGCAACCGGTGCAGATCACCCACCGGTGGGCTGCCTCGGTCGGCTACACGGCCGACCGACGGGCGCTCTGCATCGAAGTCGACGACGGGGTCGTGGCGTGCGGTGGATACAGCGGCTCGGGCAATCTGGTGGGGCCGGTCGCGGCCCGCGCTGCGGTGGCACTCGCTGTGGACGGCACCGTCCCGGCGGGTTACCTCCGCAGTACGTTCGACTGAGTGCGGCCACCCTGCCGACGCCCACTCGCCGGTCGAGTGTCGGATTGCACCGCGAGTGTCGGGAGACTTGGGGTGGGGGAACTTACGGACGTGCGGTTACGGACCGGCCAAGATCTCCTGGGTGGCCGCTGCGGTCAGTGGGGGCGTGGAGTCGGCGTGCCCGGTGAACCATGCCAGCGTCCGCATCAGGGCGTCCTCGATCATGACCTGCGGTGCCCAGTTCAGCACCTCCTGCGCCAGCGAGGTGTCCGGGCGACGCACCGTCGGGTCGTCGATCGGTCGCTCAATATGCACCACGGGTGATGGCGAGTCCGCGAGCTTCACGACCCAGTGGGCGAGGTCCAGCATCGAGATCTCATGCGGGTTGCCGATGTTGATGGGTCCCGGGTGGTCGCTGCGACCCATCGCCAGAACGCCGGCGACCAGATCGTCGACATAACAGATGGACCGGGTCTGCAACCCGTCACCGGACACGGTGACCGGTTCACCGGCGAGGGACTGCCGCATGAAGTTGGGTATCGCGCGACCGTCGTCGGGACGCATCCGGGGTCCGAACGTATTGAAGATCCGGACGATCCCGGTGTCGACACCGTGGGTCTGGCGGTACGCGAGCGTCAACGCCTCCGCGAACCGCTTCGCCTCGTCGTAGACCCCGCGTGGCCCGACCGGGTTGACGTTGCCCCAGTAGTCCTCGCGCTGAGGGTGCACCAGCGGGTCGCCGTAGACCTCCGACGTGGAGGCGAGCACCAGCCGCGCACCCTTGTCCTTCGCCAGTTCCAACGCGTGCCGGGTGCCCTGGGCGCCGACCAACAGCGTCTCGATCGGCATTCGCAGGTAGTCGATCGGTGACGCCGGACTCGCGAAGTGCAGGATCAGATCGACGGGGCCATCGACCTGCAGGTCCAGGCTCACGTCCTGACTGAGCAGGGTGAAACGGCCAGAGCCGTGCAGGTGCTGCACGTTGGCGGCGCGCCCGGTGCACAGGTTGTCAACCGCGACCACCTCGGCACCCTCGCCGATCAGGGTCTCGCACAGATGGGAGCCGAGGAATCCGGCGCCACCCGTTACGACAACCCGCATCGGGGCGGTGTCAGGCTCGCGCAAAGTCATCGCCGTCATCGACGGGAGTCGATCCGCCCTGATGGGCGCCATCGCCGTGCTGACCGCCACCGTTACGCCCGCTCACCAAGAGGATCGCGATCCCGGCGATGATCAGCAGCAGACCCAGGATGCCGAGCACCCAGGGCATCAGCTGGAGCAGCTTCAGCTGGCTGGCCTTGCCCTTGTACTCGTCGACGTTCTTCTTGACTGTGGCGTCGTTCATCACCTGGTTGGTGTCGATACCGATAACGGTCTTGCCCGTCGCCGGGTCGGTCAATGTGATGACCTGGTGTTCGGCCACCTTGATAAAGGCACCGGTCGTCGGCTCGGCCCAGATCGTGCGGTCGTTCTTGTAGGAGCGGTCGGCCAGCACACCGGGGCTGGTCTTCGCGCCACCGAAGAGCACGCCGGGCAGCGCCTGCTGGGTGTATTTGGTGTCGGGGACCGACCCCTCGTACCTGTTGACCGCGAGGCCCTCGATCGTGTCGGTGCCGACGTACTTCATCGTCATCGACTTCTGCAGGGTGTTGTCCCAGTAGTCGTAACTCCCCTTGCCGGCTCCGAACGGGAATTTGATCGTGTATCCCTGATGCTGGACCGGTTTCGTCACCACCTTGGTGCCCTGTAGCCGGGTCATGCTGTCGTCGCAGCAGTCGAGCGGCAGGCCGGTGTGCCGGTTCAGACCGAGGTGCGAGCTGAACGCGTCGATCGGCGGAGCCTGGTTGTTGTTGTCGGTGACCTGGTTGATGTTCAGGACGATGGAGTTGCCGCCCTGGGCTTCGGATCCCTTCTTGTCGGCCACCACCGTCTGGATGGTGGAGACCTTGCCCTGCTTCGGACTGAGTGTGTCAGCGTCGAAGAACTTGGCGTTCGGATCGCTGAGCACCTGCTGCACGTTGGTGTCGGCGGGGATCACCGTCAGCTTGTCGTAGGCGTAGAACTTCAGGAGCAACGCCAGGGTCAGGAAAAATGCTCCAAAACCAATGACGATGGCGGACTTCCGCACGGCAACCTCCGGGGCAGGGGGTGGGGACAAGGGCAAACTTACCGGAGAGTAGCAGGAAAAATGCGATGTTCATCACATGGCTGACGACTTTGCGGACAATCCTCAGCTCGACGCGAGATGCGGGTTGGCCAGGTGGTCGACCGCTTCGCACCACGCGTGCGCCCACAACAGGTGAACTTCCTGAATCCGGGGCGTCTGAACCGATGGAACAGCCAGCACGTGATCGGCGCTTCCACTCATCGCGTGGCCGTGCGCCCCGGTCAACGCAACGGTGAGTACGCCGCGTTCACGGGCCAGTTCCAACGCCGCCAGGACGTTCGGACTACTGCCGCTCGTACTCATCGCGAGGAGTACGTCGCCGGGTCTTGCATGAGCGGCGACACCGCGCCGGAAGACCTGATCGAAGCCGTAGTCGTTGCCCACCGCGGTGACCGATGACAGCGATTCGGCGAGGTTGATCGCCGGAAGCGGTTCACGGTCATGCACGCACTTACCGATGAACTCCGCGGCGATGTGGCTGGCAATGGCTGCACTTCCGCCGTTGCCGGCAATCAGCAGGGTGCCCCCGTTAACCAGCGCCTGCACCAGTGCCGTACCGGCGCAGCTCACCGCCCGCTGCAGGTCGGCGTCACCCAACGCACGCGCCAGAACTGTCCACGAATCCACCCCCGCCCTCAGCCGGGCGGTCACTTCGTCCGCGACCTGTCCGGCGGTGGCCTCGTGCAACGGATGGGTGGGTGGGCCTATCCGCGATGAGCCGTGCACGGGGACCGATCCGTCGTCCATCTGCTGCCTGCCCGGCTGACCCCTGCCTATTTCTGCGCGCGCCATGTCGTCACCCCCTCCCTGCTGAAGGTGATCTCCGAAAGCGTCAGACCCATCCCCAGCAGGGTGTCCGCAACGATGTGCTTGCGTTCGAACTCGCACACGAAAATCAGATGCCCACCCCCACCGGCACCCGTCACCTTCCCGCCCAGCGCACCGCAGTCCAGTGCCGCAGCGACAGCATCGTCGATGAGCGGGGTGCTGATCCGTGCGGACATCTTGCGTTTCTGGGTCCACGCCTCACCCAGCAGCCGGCCGAAATGGTCCACCTCGCCGCGCACCAGTGCGACCTTCATCCGCTCGGCCAGTTCTTTCTGGGCACGTAAACCCTCCACCGCCTCACGATTGCCGGTCTCGTACCGGCTGCGCTGGTCGGCGATGATGTGATCACTGGCCCGGGTCGCACCGGTGAACGCCAGCAACATGTTGTGTTCCAGCTCGTGCACGGTCGCGTCGCGCACCCGCAACGGGTTGACGACCACCTGGTCGGGCCGGAACTCGATGTAGTTGAAACCCCCGAATGCCGCTGCGTACTGATCCTGCGATCCGCCGGGGATCGCCAGATCCTCCCGCTCAAGGCGGTAGGCCAGCTCAGCGATCTCGTACGGGGTCAGGTCGACCCCGCAATGTTGGGCGACCAGCCCGATGACCGCGACCATGACCGCGCTGGAGGAGCCCAACCCCGAACCCGGCGGTGCCTGGGTGTGCAGGAACAGGTCGAATCCCCCGGTCGGCATCGCCCCGCCCATGTCCTTGATCCGGGAGATGGCCGCCTTCGGCAGATCCAGCTCGCCGTCGTACTCCACCGGTCCGTCGACTGCAAAACCGATCGAGGTGCCGAAGTCGAGGGACTGCACAGTGATTTGACCGTCCAGGCGCGGGCGCAGCGTGGCGTAGGCGAAGCTGGAGATGGTGGCGGACAGCACCGCACCACCCTCACGCTGCGGAAAGGGCGCCACGTCAGTACCGCCACCCGCGAAAGAAATCCGCAGCGGCGCCCGCGCACGCAGCACGGGCCGCGAGGTGTCGATCACCGATTCGTCGGTCGGTGCGAACTCGCTCGTCGTCATCGGCGACTAGCCTCCTGGAGGTGTTGGACCGGCGGCCCGATACCCAATTTCGCAGCATCGGCACGGGTCCGCACAGGCGGTCGGCGGCATCGCCTACCGTGAACGCCGAGCAGACTACTCGAGAGTAGGCAGGGACTACCGGCAGATGCAGCGCTATCGCATGCTCGACCTGTTGCGCGCGCTCGCGGCGGCCCTGGTGCTGCTGAGTCACGTGACGTTCTGGACGGGCGCCGGGGACGTGGATGTGTCGGGTCCGCTCCTGGCCCGTGGAGACGCCGGAGTAGCAGTCTTCTTCGCGATCTCGGCGTTCCTGCTGTTGCGACCGTATGTCCGCGCCGGGCTGCAACAGACCGCCACACCCGGCCTACGGCGGTACGCGATCCGACGCGCCGCACGCATCCTTCCCGCGTACTGGCTAGCACTTACCGCAGTCCTGCTCGTCGCGGGCCTCGCGCCGGGTCGGACCGGTGGCCTGGGTTCGGGTCTGGATGTCGTGCTGCACATCGTCCTGCTGCAGGGATACTCCGGACACGCCTACCAGTCCTTCTCCCAGACGTGGAGCCTGACCACCGAGGTCACCTTCTACGCGTTCGTGCCGGCCATCGGGTGGGTGATCGGCACCGTGGCGCGCAACGCACGCAACGGATGGGTACTGCTCGCGGCAATTGCCGGGGTCGGTGTCGCCACCCAGGCGGGCAGCAGCGCGTGGACGCGCGCGGATCCGCAGTCGATCTCCGGCGTGCTCGCGACCTCGGTGCTGGGTCACGCCGCGTGGTTCGCTGCGGGTGCGGCACTTGCCGTCCTCGCCGAGTTTGACCGAGCATCGGGCATCGCGTCGCCGACAAGGCACCGTTGGATTGTTTTTGCGCGCGGCAATCCGGGTGTCGTTTTTCTGGCTTCTGGCCTGCTCTACCTGCTCGCGTCGACCCCGCTGGCGGGACCCGTCGATCTGCAGGCGCCGAGCGTCGCGCAGTCCGTTGTCAAAGAAGTGCTCTACACCCTGATCGCCGGTCTGCTCGTCCTCGCGGCCACCAGCCCGGTGCGTGGTGTGCTGGCGCGCGCAGCCGCCGGATCACCCGCGGCGCGATGGCTGGGCGATGCGTCCTACCCCGTGTTCCTGTGGCACGTACTCGTGCTGCAGGTGCTGTATCTGCTGACCGGCCGAGCACTATTTTCCGGTGGATTCACGTGGACGCTGATCGCGACCACTGTCATCTCGGTGATGGTGGCCCGGGTATCAGTGACGCTGCTGGAGCGTCCGGCTCTGACCCTGGCGCATCGGTGGACCCGAGACGCCGCGCCAGCAGACATACCGTGATGGTCCCGGCCGCCTGACCGAGCACCGCGCCGACCGACAACTCGTCGACGACGCCGAACCCGGCGAGGAACACACCCGACAGCACCATGGACACACCGATCCCCCACCCGATCAGTCGCTGGGGCAGCAGCATCATCAGGGCGCCGACGACGAACCCGGATACGCCGCTCACGGCAGTACCGACGACAAGCGGCAGGATCCACGTGAGTGTCGTGGCCCGCACGGCCGTGGCACCGACGGTCGGCGCCCGCCTGCTCTGCACCTGCATGCTCTGCATCAGGGCAGCGGCCGGCGCGCCGTCGCCTGCATCCCGGGCGGTCCGGATGCGCGAACAGCTCAGGAACAACAGTGCGAGCAGCAGCACCGCACCTGCCCCCGTGAGTAGTCCGGCACGTTGCCACCAGGTGGGCCCGAACTGCACCCGCACCACGGCCGCCGGGCCGGCGGGCACCAGGAAGCCCTGACGCCAACCGTCGACCCGCACCGCAGCCACGTCCCGACCCCCGACCGTGCCGTGCCAGCCCTTGTTGAACCCCTGGGTCAACGCGGCGACCCGCGCCGGACCGGCGCCGATCCGCAGCTCGCCACCACCATCGCGGACATCACCGAAGGTACGGGCGGGGATCTGCGCCGCGTCTGGTCGCTGCACGACGATCACAGCGCCGTGGGAGGCACCGTTCCCCGGTAC
>JALYUK010000254.1 GCA_030853805.1 Actinomycetota bacterium
ACACCGCCCTGGGCGACATCGCCCCTGACGAAGCCGGGGCCGCGAGCGGCTCGCTCAGCGCCGTGCAGCAGATCGCCGCCGGGGTCGGGTCCGCGGCCGTCACCTCGGTCTACTTCGGTCACGTCGCCACCAGCCAGGTCAGCGCCATGACAGTAAGCCTGCTCGTGGTCCTGGCCATCACCGCGCTCTGCCTGCTCGCCATCCCCCTCCTACCCCGCAAAGCAGCACTACTCGAACATTGACCCACCACCCACACGATCAGGAACCGGCCGCCACCCCCAATTGACGATCCGCTTACGAGGATCGCTCGGTGCGTTCGATCGACGACCATGACCGTGCCGATCTGTTGCCGCATGTCCTTCCTCAACCGGTAACGACCGAATAGTGGCATGACTGTGGGCGTGGACTCGGCGGATCATGCCCTCGCAATGCGCTGCGCGTTCCTCGTGTCAGCTCAGCGCAAGGAAGTTCAGCGTTTCCGAGCTTTCTCGTTTGAATGCCACCAGGCCCGGATCATGTGGGCGATTCCGAGGGCGATTCATCCGACACTAATGACGATAGAAATTGGCATCAGGCCCTGGGTAATGGCAAACACGCCACCGAGGACTATGAGCAAAGCCCCGACCAGGTACGACCCACGCTCCGAGGTCATACGCGTCTTCGAGTCGCCAGAGGCCTCACCACGTGAGATTAAAGCCGTATGCCGCCGATCGACTCAGCGATCTTGCCCGGAGCCTCGCGCGTCGCAGGCGGATCCTGCTGCGGAGCGGTGATGCGCCGCGTCACGAGTTGCCGAGTTGCCAGCGGATCTCGCCGTCCTGGACCAATGAAGTGGGACGAAGTCCCAGCTTTTGCGCTACCGCCTGCGAGGAATGGTGGTCAGGATGAACGTAAGCAGCGAACTGCCCGACCCCGCGGGCTTTCAGCCAGTTGGTCATCGCGCCGGTCGCCTCGGTCGCCAACCCATCGCCTTGGAAGTCCGGCGAGATCACCCACGCGATGCTGGCCTCAAGCGTCGCAGCGCTCTGCTGAACGGTGGCCTGCACAAAGCCAATCGCGCAGCACGGATCCCTCAACGTGACGATCCAGTTCAACCAGCACTGCGCGTGATCCTCCGAATGGCCAACAATCTGCGCTGCGTAGCGCCGCCGCAGCTCAGATAGGTTCGGCGGCCGGCCACCGATGAACCGGTAGATCCTCGGGTCCGCCAACACCTCAACCATCGGTACTGCGAGATCAATCGTGAGCGGTTGCAATCGCACCCGCCCGGACTCAATCGACTCGATTTCTAGCCATGACATGTTGCATATGGTCACAGCGGCGATGCCACGCCACCGAATTTGCGCTCATGACCCACAAGCGCAGTCGCCACCGTTCGACGATCGTCTACCGGCGCGTCGCTGTGGCTCAGTTGGAGCAGTCGACGGCAACGGCGAGGGCGGCGCAGACCTGCCTCATCCGAGCGTCGCTCAGTCGGCCTATTCGGTCGACGAGCACGGCCAGAGACACGCTCTCGACCGAGTCCAGGTTGACCGCCGAACGACGCGGCACGGGGTCGTCTCCGGGATCAAGCACCACTTCACTGACAAGGCCCCGAATTGTCGTCGTGCACGGAGCAATCAATGCGCGGCGATGCCTCGGTATTACTGCATCGCGGGAGAGCACGACGACCGGTCGACGACCTATCTGCGGTATCTCGCACCACCACACATCACCTCGGCCCGCAAGAGCCGTCAAGATGCGGCCGCAGCTTGACGGAACGAGGCGAGGTCGCCCCACTCATCCGGCTCGTCGAGCGGGTGATCGTCGTAGGCGACGTAACTCGCGTCTACCTCGACGGCGCGGTGGCGAGCGAGTAGAGCAGCCAGAGCCTCGTCTACGAGGACCGCGTCGGTGACGCCGGATCGAATACGTCTCGCATCGTCAAGAAGCGTCGCGTCCACTGTCGTACTCAATCGTGCGCGATTCATGCCATGAGTATGCCATTTTGGTTTTCCGTGCGCCGACCCGTTCCCGGACAGCGATCTCGTTCCGGTCGAGCACCGCTCCCGGCTGATCGGAGGACTGTTTCATCGCCCCTGGAATCGACCGGTGACTCGATACGCCTCGTACAGGGCCAGCACCATCCGCGACGGTGGACGGTTGTCGATGATGGGTGAAAACTGACCCTACGGCGCCGCTCAACGACTGGCGTGGCTCGCAATGCAGCGGACTCACCCAGCGGTTCAAGGAACGGACGCACAGCGTTGTACCGGCCGGCCAGCGCGGCCCACAACGCCGAGAGGTCAACAGGCTCGTTCGCTACCTCGGCTGCCGTCAACAGCAGCACCCGACCGGCCCGGGCGATCATTCCAGAGGCCTTTTCAAGCCGTGGCGGACCAGCTGACCGTTGCTCGGCCGAGGTACCCCGGGTCGGGCTGAAATGGCGGGTTTCCATTATTAACGCGAACGGGCCGAACGTGTCATCGACCGCGGTTGCCTCAAGATGCCGCAACCGCCATCAGCCTCGCGGTCCGCTTCGGCTCGCCCAGCCGCGCCAGGGCGGGTTGCCGTTCTCCCAAGCCCGGTCCGGGACAGCAGTTGATCAAGCGCCGAACTCCACCGGCCCGACTCACGACGGTAGACCCGCAACCAGCACCACATTCGCGAGCTACGGACCTTCGCCACCATCGCGCCTACCGTTGACGACTGTTGGGTGGTTTCTCGACGCTGGCTCCGAGCACAATCACGCTCGCGCAGACGACGAGCGCCATACCGACCACCTCCAACCGGTTCAGCCGCTGGCCGAGCACGAGGAGTCCCGCAATGGCGCCGGCCGCCGGCTCGAGGCTGAGCAGGATGCCGAAGATCCGCGCGGACAGTCGTCGTAGTGCGAGCAATTCCAGGGAGTAGGGCAGCACCGTGGACAGGATCGCGATGCCAAGGCCCTTGACCAGCGCATTCCCTGTGAGCAGGGCACCGCCCGCGCGCCAGATGCCGAGGGGGAGCACGACAACGGCACCCATCGCCAGCGCGATGGCCAGGCCGTCGAGAGAGGCGAAGCGGGCGCCCGTGGCGCGCGACGCGACGATGTAGGCAGCCCAGCAACCGCCCGCCGCCAGCGCGAGGAGGATTCCCTGCAGCGGGAGTCGGGACCACGACGTGGTGAGCGCACCGGAGACGAGCAGGACACCGATGACTGCGAACAGCACCGCGACGCGATCACGCGCCTGGCGCGACAGGACTGCCGCCAGCGTCAGCGGGCCGATGAATTCACAGGTCACCGCAACGCCCAGCGGTAGGTGCGCCAACGAGCCGTACAGGCACAGGTTCATCGTCGCCAAGATCACGGCGAAACCGGTGACCACCATCCAGTCCGCACGGCTGCGCCCGCGGATCGACGGTCGGCCGAGCGCGCACAACACCACAGCGGCGAAGCCCAGCCGCAAGGCGACCGAGCCGGTAGCGCCGATGGCCGGTATCAACGTCGATGCGAGCGCCCCGCCGAATTGCACGGCAACGATCGAGGCAAGGACCAGAGCGATCGGCGACGGCGTCGGCCGGTCGCCCGGCTTCACCTGAGCACGCGGACCCTGCCGACGGTGCGCTTCTGCTGCTGCAACTGCGCGGGCACAGGCTCTTCGAGCACGCGGCCACCCTCCAGCACATGCACGATGTGCAGGGAGTCCATGGAATCGGTCACGACCCCGACGTGCTGTGGAGCGCAGCCGGGGCGGGCGAAGAACACCAGGTCGCCGGCCCGCTCCTGACCCTGCGGGCATGCGTCCGTCGCCTGTTGCTGATCCGCACAGTCACGTGGATAGCGGATCCCGAGTTCGCGCAGGCTCAGATGAACCAGTCCTGCGCCGTCCAGGCCGGTCTCGGACAGACCACCGACGAGGTACGGCTCCCCGATATGACCACGGATCTGCTGGATGAAAGTCGATCGGGCGACCAGCGGCGAAGCGGACATCGGCTCGTCCGCATCGACCGGCAGATCAGAGAGGTCCAGATGGGCGATGCGCAGGTAGCCCGGGTATCCCCAGGGATTCTTGTGCGACGGCTGCTGGGAGCACGTGACGAAGACCCAGTCACCGGCACGCTCGTGGGTGCGCACCAGCTCACCGGCCAGCACCTGACTGGACATCCTCCCCTCCAGACCGATGCGGCCTCCCATCGGGTCGATGGCGGCGTCCATGGCGCGCAACCAACCGTCGTGATCAGGGTCATCGACGAGCATCGCGGCATCGATGGGCCGCGGTGAGCTGGGTGTCAGCCACAACCCGCACACCGGCACCCGCACTCTCGCGACCTGACCGGGGCCCGTCACCGGACGCAAAGTGTCGCCCAGACCGCTCACCACCCGCGCGCGCGCCATTCGGGCAGGCCGGCACGCTCGGCGCCGACGGTGGTGTCGTCACCGTGCCCGGGGTAGACCCACGCCGCGTCGTTCTGTCGGCCGAAGATCCGCTCCTGCACATCGTCGATAAGTTGCGGAAACGACTGGTAGTCGAAGTGATCCGTTGCCCCGACTCCACCGGGGAACAGCGTGTCTCCGGTGAAGACGTGCGGATGGCCGGCCGGATCGTCGTAGGTCAGCACGACGGAGCCCGGCGTATGTCCGCGGACCAGTGCCACCGACAACGTGAGGCCGTCCACTTCGACGGCGTCCCCGTCGCGCAGCCGCACGTCGACGGGCACGGGGAGGGCATCTGCGTCGGGGTCGCCCGCATACGTGGGTGCACCGAGTTCGCGCACGGCCTCGACGAGTGCGCCCGTGTGGTCGCCGTGGCGATGCGTCGTCACGATTGCCTGCACCCTGGTGTTGCTCTCGCCGATCATCGCGGCGATCGCCGGCCAGTCCGCAGCGGCATCGATCAGGACCGCGGCACCAGTCGAGACGCAGCTGACCAGGTAGACGTTGTTGTGCATCGGCCCTACGGCCAGCTTGCGGATCACGACATCGGAAAGATCCCGCTGCTGGGCGGGGGAGCCGGGGCTGACGGCGCCGTCATAACTCATCGCGCTCTCCTTCGGTGGGGGTTGCTCCGCAGCGTAACCACTGCAGATCGGCGTCGACCGGGTCGGACCGGTCATCGTTGTCGGACCCGACACCTAGCATTGAGCTGTGCCTAGTGCGTCCTCCCGTAACAGCCCGTCATCTGTGTCCACGCCGACCGCTCCCGGCTCGATGCCCGATCCGTCTGCTGCCGAGACCAGCGAGACCGTCTCACTCCTACCTGCCGGTAGGACTTCGGCGGCGTCCGGTCGCGACCGGCTGCGCGTCAAGGGAGCCCGCGAACACAACCTGCGCAATATCTCGGTCGATATTCCCCGCGATTCGCTGGTCGTGTTCACCGGACTGTCCGGTTCGGGTAAGTCCTCCCTGGCTTTCGACACGATTTTCGCCGAGGGCCAACGTCGCTACGTCGAGTCGTTGTCGGCGTACGCCCGTCAGTTCCTGGGGCAGATGGACAAACCGGACGTCGACTTCATCGAGGGACTGTCTCCGGCGGTATCGATCGATCAGAAATCCACCAACCGCAACCCACGGTCGACCGTGGGCACGGTGACCGAGGTGTACGACTACCTTCGACTGCTGTTCGCCCGTGCCGGGCGTCCGCACTGCCCGGTATGTGGTGAGCCGGTCGGCCGCCAGACCCCACAGGCGATCGTCGATCAGCTGCTGGAGCTGCCGGACCGGACCCGCTTCCAGGTGCTGGCGCCCGTCGTTCGCGCCCGCAAGGGCGAATACGTCGACCTGTTCAGTGAGCTGCAGGGCAAGGGGTATTCGCGTGCCCGGGTCGACGGCGACGTGGTGTCGCTGGCCGAACCGCCGAAGTTGGCCAAGCAGAAGAAACACAGCATCGACGTCGTCGTCGACCGGTTGGTCTCCCGGGAAGGTGACGCATCGTCCAAGCAACGACTGACGGACTCCGTGGAGACTGCGCTACGCCTTGCCGACGGGGTGCTGATCGTGGAGATGGTCGACCTCGAGGCCAAGGACCCGCAGCGCGAGCGCCGCTTCTCCGAGCGGATGGCGTGCCCCAACGAGCACCCGCTGGCGATGGACGAGATCGAACCGCGCTCGTTCTCCTTCAACAGTCCGTTCGGCGCCTGCCCGGCCTGCACCGGTATCGGCACCGAATTGGAGGTCGATGCCGAGCTGATCGTCCCGGACGAGGACAAATCGATTCGCGAAGGTGCCATCCTGCCCTGGGCACAGGGTTCGACCTCGGCGGACTACTTCCTGCGGGTCATCGGTGCGCTCGCCGAGGACCTGAAGTTCTCCCTGGACACTCCGTGGCACGCCCTTCCCGACCGGGCCCGCGAGGCTCTGCTGGTGGGTCAGAACCACGAGGTACACGTCCGCTACCGCAACCGGTACGGCCGCGAGCGTAGTTACTCCACCGGTTTCGAAGGCGTCATCCCCTTCGTGAAACGACGTCATTCCGAGACCGACTCGGACTGGAGTCGGGAGCGGTACGAGGGCTACATGCGCGAGGTTCCGTGCCCGACGTGCAAGGGCGCGAGGCTCAAACCCGAATCGCTCGCCGTGACCGTCGGGGGTCAGTCCATTGCGCAGGTGTGCGCGTTGCCGATCAGTGAGGCGGCGCACTTCCTGCCCGGGGTCGACTTCAGCGCGCGTGAGATGAAGATTGCGGAAGGCATCATCAAGGAGGTCGATGCCCGGTTGGGCTTTCTGCTCGACGTGGGTCTGGACTACCTGTCACTGGATCGGCCGGCTGCCACGTTGTCCGGCGGCGAGGCGCAGCGCATCCGATTGGCCACGCAGATCGGATCGGGTCTGGTCGGCGTGTTGTATGTGTTGGATGAGCCCTCGATCGGGCTGCACCAGCGTGACAATCATCGGCTGATCGAGACGCTCACCAGGTTGCGTGACCTGGGCAACACCCTCATCGTCGTCGAGCACGACGAGGACACGATCGCCACGGCGGACTTCGTCGTGGATATCGGCCCTGGTGCGGGGGAGCACGGGGGGTATGTCGTGCATGCGGGCTCGGTCGCCGGCCTGCTCGCCAATACGGAGTCGATCACCGGCGACTACCTCGCGGGTCGACGCGAGATCCCCGTGCCGGTGCAGCGGCGACCGTTCGACGGTCGCCAGATCGTCGTCCGGGGCGCGCGTGAACACAATCTCAAGAACGTCGACGTCGCGATCCCGCTCGGCAATATGGTCGCTGTGTCAGGGGTGTCCGGTTCCGGGAAATCCTCCCTCGTGAACGGCATCCTCTACAACGTGTTGGCCAACCAGCTGAACGGCGCCCGGCATGTCCCCGGCCGGCACCGCACAGTGGAGGGTCTGGACCAGCTCGACAAGGTGGTGCACGTCGATCAGAGTCCGATCGGTCGTACCCCGCGTAGCAACGCGGCGACCTACACCGGAGTTTTCGATCATGTCCGCAAACTCTTTGCGCAGACCCAGGAGGCGAAGGTCCGGGGTTATCTGCCCGGCCGGTTCTCCTTCAACGTCAAGGGTGGACGATGCGAGGCGTGCACCGGTGACGGGACCCTGAAGATCGAGATGAACTTCCTGCCCGACGTGTACGTGCCCTGCGAGGTCTGCCACGGAGCGCGGTACAACCGCGAGACCCTCGAGGTCCACTTCAAGGGCAAATCGATCGCCGACGTCCTCAACATGCCGATCGAGGAGGCGAAAGACTTCTTCGAAGCTGTTCCGGCCATTGCCCGGCACATGTCGACGCTCGTGGATGTCGGGCTGGGGTACATCCGGCTCGGACAACCTGCCCCTACGCTGTCCGGTGGGGAGGCGCAGCGGGTCAAACTGGCCTCCGAGCTGCAGAAGCGCTCGACCGGACGGACGATCTACGTGTTGGACGAGCCGACCACCGGGTTGCACTTCGAGGACATCCGCAAACTGCTGCTCGTCCTGCAGAGCCTGGTCGACAAGGGCAACACCGTCGTGGTGATCGAGCACAATCTGGACGTGATCAAATCTGCCGACTGGGTCATCGACATGGGCCCGGAGGGCGGTAACGGTGGCGGCGAGGTCGTTGCGACCGGCACCCCTGAGGAAATCTCGCTGGTGGAAGCAAGTCACACGGGGCGCTTCCTCGGCCCGCTGCTGGCCAAGTCTGCGACTGCCGCTCGTCCCTCGACCGGTCGTTCCACAGTCAGCAGGGCCAAAAAGCCGTCGGTGCGTGCCGCACCGGCCAAGCAAAAGGCCCGCGCGGCCAGTTGAGAGGTGCCACCTCACCGGGGCTGCTCACGGTCGTCACAGCACCGCGGGTGATGATGGTTGCATGGACAAGACTTTGCACGAACAGCATGGCGAGACACCGGTGATACCAGCGGTGCTGGGTCGACGCAGGATGCTCGGCGGAGCGGCCGTCGCCGGGGTGGGTCTCGTCGGGTTGACTGCCTGCGGCTCCGGTTCGTCGTCCCCGGGCACGGGTGGAGGCGGTTCCGACTCTGCAGCGGGCGGGGTGACGTCTTCGTCCGGCGGTAGCGCTGCGGGCGGACAGACTGCTGTCACAGTCCCGGTCGACGAGGTACCGGTCGGTGGCGGCAAGATCCTGGCCAAGCAGGCGGTCGTGGTCACCCAGCCGAGCGCCGGAGTGTTCAAGGCATTTTCCGCCGTCTGCACACATCAGGGGTGCATCGTCGCCCAGATCAAGGACAAGATGATCGGCTGCCCCTGTCACGGGAGTGAGTTCTCGATCACCGACGGTTCGGTGCTGAACGGTCCGGCCACGACCCCTCTACCGGCGAAGACAGTGACCAAGAAGGGACTCGACCTCACCGTCACCTGATCGCTGTCGGTAGTGGTTCGTAGGCTGGGGGGGTGGCTGACCCATCGACGTACCGTCCGAAGCCGGGAGAGATTCCCCTCGACCCCGGCGTCTACCGGTTCCGCGACAAAGACGGCCGGGTCATCTACGTCGGCAAGGCCAAGTCGCTGCGTAGCAGGTTGTCCTCCTATTTCCAGGACATCGGCGCCCTGCACCAACGCACCCGCACCATGGTTACCACCGGTGCAAGTGTCGAGTGGACCGTCGTACGTAACGAGGTCGAGGCTTTGCAGCTGGAGTACTCCTGGATCAAGGAGTACGACCCGCGGTTCAACGTCAAATACCGCGACGACAAGTCCTATCCGTATCTCGCGGTCACCATGGGTGATGCGTTTCCGCGAGCCCAGGTCATGCGCGGGGCCAAACGAAAGGGCACGCGTTACTTCGGTCCGTACGCGCACGCGTGGGCGATCCGGGAAACGCTCGACCAGCTGTTGCGGGTCTTTCCTGTCCGCACCTGCAGCAGCGGTGTCTTCAAACGGGCCGGTCAGGTCGGCCGGCCGTGCCTGCTCGGTTACATCGACAAATGCTCGGCGCCCTGTGTCGGAAAAGTGACCGAGGACGAACACCGCGCTATCGCAGCAGACTTCTGTGACTTCATGGCCGGTAACACCGCGCGCTTCCAGAAGCGGCTGCGTGAGCAGATGCAGTTGGCGAGCTCCGAGTTGGATTTCGAGACTGCGGCGCGCCGCCGAGATGATCTGGGCGCACTGGAGAAGGCGCTGGAGAAGTCCGCCATCGTCTTCGGCGATGCGACCGACGCCGACGTGTTCGGAGTCAGCGACGACGAACTGGAAGCTGCCGTGCAGGTGTTCCACGTGCGCGGTGGCCGGATCCGCGGGCAACGGGGCTGGGTGGTGGACAAGCAGTCCGAGGGCGACCTCGGACTGACCGAAGTCATCGAGCGGCTCCTGGGCCAGGTGTACGGCGGGGAGTCCGCGGACGGTGTGCCGCGCGAGGTCCTGGTGCCAGTGCTACCCCCGGACCCGGAGCCGATGACGCAGTGGCTGCAGAAATTACGCGGTGCGAATGTGGACCTGCGGGTGCCTCAGCGCGGTGACAAGAAGACCTTGATGGAAACGGTGCAACGCAACGCGAGCCAGTCGCTGGCACGTCACAAGGTGGCCCGAGCCGGTGATCTGACGGCCCGTAGCCAGGCGTTGCAGGATCTGCAGGAAGCCCTGGAACTGGACCAGGCACCGTTGCGGATCGAATGTTTCGACATCAGTCACATCCAGGGCACCAACGTGGTGGCATCGATGGTGGTCTTCGAGGACGGACTGTCCCGCAAGGCGGAGTACCGCCGCTTCATCGTGCGTGGTGTTGCCGATGAGAACGACCCGGACGCTCCGCTGCGGATGGATGACACGGCGGCCATGGACGAGGTGCTCACCCGCCGATTCCGGCGGTACCTGAGTGACCGCGACGACGCGTCTGACGTCGAGGTCGACGTACAGGACCGCGCCGGTCACGACGCGGATTCATCCGCTCGGGCATCCGGACCTGTCGATGAGACGACCGGCAAGCCCCGTCGCTTCGCGTATCCCCCGCAGCTGGTGGTCGTCGACGGTGGAAAACCGCAGGTCAATGCCGCTGTACGGGCTCTGGACAGGCTCGGGATCACCGACGTGGCAGTCGTCGGGCTGGCGAAGCGGCTGGAGGAGGTCTGGGTCGCTGACGACGAGTTCCCGGTGATCCTGCCGCGTACGAGCGAGGGGCTCTACCTCCTGCAGCGGGTACGCGACGAGGCCCACCGGTTTGCCATCACGTTCCACCGGCAGCGTCGTTCCAAGGCAATGACCACCTCGGCCCTGGACGACATCCCAGGGCTGGGGCAGGTCCGGCGTAAGGCACTGCTGAAGGAGTTCGGTTCGGTCAAGAAGATCCGGGCCGCTCCTGTGCAGGAGCTGGCTGCTGTCAAGGGCATCGGTGCGGCTCTCGCGCAGACCGTTCATTCGCGTCTGCGAGATGATGGGGACGTCACACCGGCCGTCAATCTGTCGACCGGTGAAGTCCTGAGTTGATGCCGGACCCGTTGCAGCAGGAGAAGGAGCCTCGATGAGCGAGCGACCCGATCGACCGGGAGCAGGTTCGGGGGAGTTGATCATCGTGACCGGTATGTCCGGCGCGGGCCGCAGCACCGCCGCCAATGTGCTGGAGGACCGCGGCTGGTACGTCATCGACAACCTTCCCCCACAGCTCCTGGTGTCGATGGCGTCCCTGCTGGATGAGCAGGATGCCGGGCCGGTGCAGCGTCCGATCGGTGCGGCCGGCAACAACGGCAAGGGCGAGAGCACCACCGGCGTGGTGGGTGATGCGAGTAGTGGAAGCGCTGGAAGTGAAGGGTCTGTCCACCGCCTCTGTGCCGTGGTCGACGTTCGGTCCCGCACGTTCTTCACCGATTTTCGGGACGGTCTGGACCAATTGCGGGCGGGCAACTACCGCCCGGTCGTGGTGTTCATGGACGCCACCGATGAGGCCCTGGTCCGACGTTTCGAATCGGTCCGCCGACCGCACCCTCTCCAGGGCCAGGGTCGTCTGCTGGACGGCATCGTCGCTGAGCGGGCGGCCCTGCGCGACCTGCGGTCCACCGCCGACGTCCTGATCGATACCAGCGGACTCAACGTGCATCAGCTGGGCACGAAGGTCAGGGAGATGCTCGGCGACGAGAGCTCGATGGACCTTCGTATCGCGGTGATGTCGTTCGGTTTCAAATACGGAATTCCATTGGACGCCGACATCGTCTTCGACATGCGTTTTCTGCCCAACCCGTTCTGGAACCCCGCGCTGCGGCCCTTCTCCGGGCGCGACGCGGTCGTCGCCGATTTCGTCCTGGCCCAACCCGGAGCGCAGGAGTTCCTGGACCGTTCATTGGCGATGCTCGAACCGATGTGTGAGGGATACCGACGCGAAGGTCGTAGCTACATCACCCTCGCTGTGGGCTGCACCGGTGGCAAGCACCGCTCGGTGGCCATGACCGAGGCGCTGTCGGCTCGCCTGGGCACCGACCGCACCCATGCGGTGACCGTGCACCGAGACCTGGGTCGGGAGTGACGGCCCGTCCCGCGGTGGCGGCCCTCGGCGGCGGACACGGGCTGGCAGTCTCCTTGCAGGCGTTGCAGTTGGTGACCGACAAGATCACCGCCATCGTCACGGTCGCCGACGACGGCGGCTCGAGTGGACGGTTACGTGACGAATTCCACATCCTGCCGCCGGGCGACCTGCGGATGGCGCTGGCCGCTCTGTGCGACAACTCCGAGTGGGGACTGCAGTGGCGTGATGCCCTCCAGCATCGATTTGCCGGCGAGGGTCCGTTGGGCGGGCACGCCCTCGGCAATTTGATCATCGCGTCTCTGTGGGATCTGCTGGGCGATCCGGTGGCTGGTCTGGACCTGGTCGGTCGGTTGCTCGGGGCACGCGGACGGGTGCTGCCGATGGCTGCGGAACCGTTACGCATCGAGGCGAGTGTCCTCGGTGCGGACCCCGCGCACCCCACCGACGTCACGGAGGTCATCGGTCAGGTGAAGGTCGCAACAACGCGCGGACGCGTGCTGAGTGTTCGCCTGCATCCAGATCCACCGGCCGCCTGTCAGCCGGCAGTCGATGCGGTTCGTGAGGCCGACTGGGTCATCCTCGGACCGGGATCATGGTTCAGTTCGGTCATGCCGCACCTGTTGGTGCCCGATCTGTGCGACGCGATCGTGCAGACCAAAGCGCGCAAGATGCTGACGCTCAACATGATGCGCCACGACGATGAGACGCAGGGTTTCAGCGCGGCCGATCACCTCGAGGTGCTCGCGTCGCACGCGCCCGACCTGCACCTTGACGTGGTGCTCGCCGATATCTCGCTGCACCGTGATGAGGCGCGGGTCCTGGAGCAGGTCGCCCAGCGTCTCGGCGCGCGGCTCATGCTGGCCCAGGTGGCCGACGTGGACACCCCCGGCAGCCACGATCCGCTGCGCCTGGCTGCGGCATACCGGGATGTCCTGGACTGAGCGCCCGGGAGTCCGGCAATCGCAGCCAGCACCCTCTCGGCAATGCGAGAATACCGCTCATGCCTGCGATGACTGCGTCCGTCAAAGACGAGTTGAGCAGATTCACCGTCACCAAGACCTGCTGCCGCAAGGCTGAGATCTCGGCGGTGCTGCGCTTTGCGGGAGGGTTGCACATCATCGGCGGCAAAGTCGTGGTCGAGGCCGAGTTGGACACCGCAGCCACCGCGCGCCGGCTTCGTCAGGACATCGCCGCGGTGTACGGGCAGAAGTCCGAACTGGTCGTGATGAGTGCCGGCGGCATCAAACGGGGTAGTCGTTACGTGGTGCGGGTCGTTGGAGACGGCGAGGCGCTGGCTCGTCAGACGGGGCTGATCGACACCAGGGGTCGTCCTGTGCGCGGACTTCCCCCCCGGGTGGTCAACGGTCCGGTGTGCGACGCCGAGGCGGCCTGGCGGGGCGCGTTCCTGGCGCGCGGATCGTTGACCGAGCCCGGTCGTTCCTCCTCGATGGAGGTCACATGCCCCGGACCCGAAGCCGCCCTCGCGCTGGTCGGCGCCGCACGACGGATGGGGATCTCGGCCAAGGCCCGTGAGGTGCGGGGGGTGGACCGGGTCGTCATCCGCGACGGGGACGCCATCGGCGCGATGCTGACCCGTCTGGGGGCACACGACGCCGTCCTGACCTGGGAAGAACGCCGGATGCGCCGCGAGGTCCGGGCGACCGCCAACCGCCTCGCAAACTTCGACGACGCAAATCTGCGGCGGTCCGCGCGCGCTGCCGTTGCGGCTGGTGCGCGCGTCGAGCGGGCGATGGAAATTTTGGGCAGGGAGGTTCCGGATCACCTCGCTCAGGCAGGTCGACTCCGCATCGAACACAAGCAGGCCAGCCTGGAGGAGTTGGGTCAATTGGCGCAGCCCCCGATGACCAAGGACGCCGTCGCAGGGCGGATCCGACGGCTACTGGCAATGGCCGACAAGGTCGCCGGGGACCGCGACATCCCGGGCACCGATGCCAACCTCACACCCGACATGCTCGACAGCTGAACACGGCCGACCAAGCCGGCGGGGTCGCTGCGCGTTCGTCGTACCGACTGGTAATCCCATAGGCTCCAAGCAGCCCTAGACCCCTCACCAGAAGGAATTGAGTGACTGTGACTGTTCGGGTAGGAATCAACGGTTTCGGCCGCATCGGCCGTAACTTCTTCCGCGCTGCGATTGCATCCGGCGCAGACATCGAGATCGTCGGTGTCAACGACCTCACCAGCAATGCCACGCTTGCGCACCTGTTGAAGTACGACACGATCCTGGGTGTCTTCGACGGCGAGATCACGTCTTCAGACGACGAGATCACCGTGGCGGGTAAGTCCTTCAAGGCGTTTGCCGAGCGCGATCCGGCTGCTCTTCCCTGGGGCGAGCTGGGGGCCGACATCGTCATCGAGTCGACCGGTCTGTTCACCGACGCGACGAAGGCGAAGGCGCACATCGACGGCGGGGCCAAGAAGGTCATCGTCTCGGCGCCGGCCTCCAACGAGGACATCACGATCGTGATGGGTGTCAACGACGGCGACTACGACCCGGCCAAGCACCACATCATCTCCAACGCATCCTGCACGACGAACTGCCTGGCCCCGATGGCGAAGGCGCTGGACGACGAGTTCGGCATCGTCAAGGGTCTGATGACCACGATCCACGCCTACACGGCCGATCAGAACCTGCAGGACGGCCCGCACAAGGATCTGCGTCGCGCCCGCGCGGCAGCGGTCAACATCGTCCCGACCTCGACCGGCGCTGCGAAGGCCATCGGCCTGGTGCTGCCGCAGCTGAAGGGCAAGCTGGACGGGTTTGCGCTGCGCGTGCCGACCCCGACCGGTTCCGCGACCGACCTGACGTTCGAGGCCGGCCGCGAGACGACGGTGGCCGAGGTCAATGCAGCGGTGCAGAAGGTGGCCGACGGCCGTTTCCTGAAGTACACCGACGCGCCCATCGTCTCCAGCGACATCGTCACCGACCCGGCCTCCTGCATCTTCGACTCCGGGCTGACCAGGGTCATCGGCAACCAGGTCAAGGTCGTCGGCTGGTACGACAACGAGTGGGGTTACTCCAACCGGCTTGTCGACCTCACCGTCCTTGTCGCGAAGGGCCTCTGAGAACGATGCGCACGATCGAGGATCTCGGCGACCTACGGGGTAAGAAGGTGCTGCTGCGCAGTGACCTGAATGTTCCGCTGGACGGCGAGGGCAACATCACCGACGACGGTCGGGTGCGGGCATCGGTGCCTACCATCCGGCGCCTGACGGCTGCAGGAGCACGCGTCATCGTGTGCGCCCACCTGGGTCGGCCCAAGGGCGCACCGGACGCAAAGTTTTCGCTGCGCCCGGCTGCTGACCGTCTCGCCGAGCTCCTCGATCAGCCGGTTCCGCTTGCTGAGGACACCGTCGGCCCGTCAGCTCAGGCGACTGTGCAGGCGCTGCGTGACGGTGAGGTCGCCATGTTGGAGAATCTGCGTTTCAACATGGGGGAGACCAGCAAAGACCTCGCCGAGCGGGCCGACTTCGCCGATGCCCTCGCCGGACTTGCTGACGTCTTCGTCAGCGACGGCTTCGGTGTGGTGCATCGCAAGCAGGCCAGTGTGTACGACGTGGCCGAGCGACTACCGCAGGCCGCGGGCGCCCTCATCGAGCAGGAGGTCGAGGTGCTGCAGCGACTGAGCAGCCCCGCTCGCCCGTACGCCGTCGTGCTCGGTGGCGCAAAGGTCTCCGACAAACTCGGTGTGATCGAGAACCTGCTGGCGCATGCCGACATGCTGCTCATCGGCGGAGGCATGGTCTTCACCTTCCTGGCTGCCCAGGGGCATGAGGTGGGTCATTCGCTTCTCGAGAAGGACCAGATCGATCGGGTTGCTGGGTACCTGGCAGCTGCCGAGAACCGTGGGGTCGACATCGTGCTGCCCACCGATATCGTTGCTGCGTCAGCCTTTTCGGCTGACGCCGACCATGAGGTAGTTGCGGCGGACGCGATCCCGGAAGACCGGATGGGACTGGACATCGGCCCAGAATCGGCAAAACTGTTCGCCCGCAAGATTGCCGGTGCGCGGACCGTCTTCTGGAACGGCCCGATGGGTGCGTTCGAGATGGCGCCGTTCGCGGCCGGGACGGAGACGGTGGCCCGCGCACTGGCGGAGAGCACGAAGTCAGGTGCCTACACCGTCATAGGGGGTGGGGACTCCGCCGCTGCGGTCCGCCAGGCCGGTTTCGCCGACGACGACTTCTCGCACATCTCCACCGGTGGTGGCGCGAGTCTGGAATACCTCGAAGGCAAGACCCTTCCCGGGCTTGCGGTGCTGGAGAACTGAAGCGATGGCCGACGTGCCGAGCAGGGTGCCCCTCATGGCGGGCAACTGGAAGATGAACCTGGATCACCAGCAGGCAACCGTGCTGGTGCAGAAATTAGACTGGACGCTGCGCGACAAGCGGCATGACTTCGCGCAGGTCGAGGTCGCCGTCATACCGCCCTTCACGGATATCCGATCGGTGCAGACGCTGATCGACGGCGACAAGCTGCATCTGAAGTTCGGTGCGCAGGACGTTTCTGTCCATGACGCGGGCGCGTACACCGGGGAGATCTCCGGCGCGTTCCTGGCCAAACTCGGCTGCAGTTACGCCGTAGTCGGACACAGCGAGCGTCGTGAATACCACCACGAGGACGATGCGGTGGTGGCGGCGAAGGTCGCGGCTGCCTATCGGCACGGCGTGACCCCGCTGCTCTGCGTGGGTGAATCTCTTGACGTGCGAGAGGCCGGTCAACAGGTTTCGTTCGTCATCGGACAGCTGAACGTGGCGCTGGCCGGGTTGAGCGCAGAGCAGGCAGCATCCATCGTGATCGCCTACGAGCCCGTCTGGGCCATCGGCACCGGTGAGGTCGCGACCCCAGAAGACGCCCAAGAGGTGTGCTCAGCAATTCGCGGGCGGCTGGCACAGCTTTTCTCCAGCGTTGTCGCCGACGGTGTCCGCGTGCTGTACGGCGGCTCGGTGAAGTCCGGGAATGTTGCCTCGATCATGGCCCAACCTGACGTGGATGGAGCCCTCGTGGGTGGTGCCTCGACCGATGCCTCCGAATTCGCTGCCATCTGCCGTTATCAGTCCCATGTCGGTGGAGCCTGAGCCGCACCGCGTGGGGCGGCGTCGCCCACCGACTCCCGGTGTAAAATTTGCACCACTGCCTATACAGGGCAGTACCACGCTCGACCGAAGGTGAGTTCCAGACACGTGGATGTCATCCGTATCACTCTGCAGATCCTCGTCCTGCTCACCAGCGTCCTGCTGGTGCTGCTGATCCTGCTGCACAAGGGTCAGGGCAGCGGCTTGTCCGACATGTTCGGCGGCGGCGTCTCCTCGAACCTGGGCGGATCTTCGGTGGCCGAGCGTAACCTGAACCGACTCACCGTTATTGGTGGGTCTCTATGGATCCTGGCCGTCGTCGGCCTCGGTCTCGTCGCTCGATTCAGCTAGGAGACGTTCGTGGCCGGTGGTAGTGCAATTCGCGGTAGTCGTGTCGGTGCAGGGCCCATGGGGGAAGCTGAGCGCGGCGACGCTGCTCCTCGGGTGACGGTGTCCTTCTACTGTTCCAACAAGCATGAGATCACTCCGAGCTTCGCCCAGGAGCCGGGTATGACGGTGCCGGAGACCTGGGACTGCCCGCGATGCGGGATGCCTGCCGGTCAGGACAAGGACAACCCGCCGTCGGCTCCGGTCGTGACGCCCTACAAGACTCACCTGGCTTACGTCAAAGAGCGACGTAGCGACGAAGAGGGCGCCGTCCTGCTCGATGAGGCGCTCGGTACGCTGCGTGGCCGGGGCCTGATCCGCTGACCCCTTCCGAACATCGCTGCACTGCAGCACAGAAGTCGCCCACCGGTCTCTCCTCCGGTGGGCGACTTGCTGTGGGTTGGTAGATCAGTTCGTGGATCTGCGGTGCGACCTCGCCGCACCGGCTTCCCTGGGAGCCCGGGGCTGGGTGATCCGCTCTTCGTCTTCGTCGGAAATGGACGCCGGTTCGGGAGCTTCGGAGAAGATCGGTCCCTCCTCGCCCGCCGGCCGGCCGACGATATTGAAGACAACGTTCAGCAGCACTGCCATCAGGGCTGCAGCGGTGATTCCGGAGTCGAAGATGACGGTGAACCAGGCCGGGAACTTGTCGTAGAAGTTGGGCACCGAGATCGGGATGATGCCGAATCCGAGGGAGAACGCGACGATGACGAGGTTGGCGTTTCCGTCATAGTTGACCTTGCTCAAGGTGCGGATACCACTTGCCGCGACTGTTCCGAAGAGCGCGAGGCCTGCGCCACCGAGGACGGGAAGCGGCACCAGGGCGACAACCGCCCCCAGTACGGGGAACAGACCCAGGAAGACCAGGATCCCGCCACTGACGGCGACCACGAAGCGACTCTTGATCCCGGTGATCGCGACCAGCCCCACGTTCTGTGCGAAAGCACTGACGGAGAAGCCACTGAAGACGCTCGCCACAGCGGTGGCCAGCATGTCCGCGCGCAGACCGTTGGTGACCGTCTCCCGGTCGGCAGGCTGGTCGATGACCTCACCGATCGCCAGGATGTCGGCGGTCGTCTCCGTCATGATGACGAGCATGACGACGATCATCGAGATGATCGCTCCCACCGCGAAGGTGGGTGCGCCGAAGTGGAACGGTGTCGGCACCTGGAAGACGCTTGCGTCGGAGATCTTGGAGAAGTTCGTCAGCCCGAACGGGATGGCGACGATGGTGCCGAGGACCAAGCCCAGCAGGATGGCGATGCGACTGAAGAACGGCGGCAGGAAACGGTAGACCAGCACGATCAGCACGATCGTGATGGCGGCGAGTGCAATGTTCTTCGGGTCACCGAAGGAGGGTGCGCCGACCCCGCCGGCACCCCATTGGATAGCCACTGGCATCAGCGAGATACCGATGACAGTAATGACTGTGCCGGTCACGACCTCCGGGAAGAAACGCAGCAGTTTCGTGAAGAACGGTGCAATCAGGAAGGCGACGACTCCGGCGACCAGCAGGGCGCCGAAGACTGCATTCAGCCCGGCGGTGCCGCCCTTCTTGTCCAGACCGACCGCGAGGATCGTCGACACTGCGGCGAAGGAGGTGCCCTGCACGATGGGCTGCCGGGCCCCGATCTTCCAGAACCCCAGCGTCTGTAGCAAGGTCGCAAGGCCGGACATGAAGAGACCGGCGGAGACCAGGTAGGTGATCTGGACACCGGAGAGTTTGAACGCTGAGCCGATGATCAGTGGAACGGCAACGACACCGGCGTACATGCTGAGCACGTGCTGCAGCCCGTAGATGAACATCTGCGGGAACGGCAACACTTCGTCTACGGGGTGCTTCTTCGGGGGTGCGGGCGCTTCGACGGACATCGG
>JALYUK010000305.1 GCA_030853805.1 Actinomycetota bacterium
GTAACGGCACCGCAGCCAGCACCGACAAGGTGAGCGCCGCGCTGGCCAAGGAGTTCAAGGTTCCTACCGGTTCCATCACCAGCAGCTTCATCGGACCGACGTGGGGTAAGCAGGTCACCACGAAGGCGATTCAGGCACTGGTCGTCTTCCTGGCGCTGGTGTCCGCGTTGCTGGCGATCTACTTCCGGACCTGGAAGATGGCCGTGTCGGCTCTGGTCGCGCTGATCCACGACCTCGTACTGACCGTAGGGATCTACGCACTCGTTGGCATCGAGGTCTCCCCGGCGACGGTGATCGGGTTCTTGACGATCCTCGGATACTCCATCTACGACACGGTGGTCGTCTTCGACAAGGTGCGCGAGAACACCAACGAGGCGATCGAGTCGGGCAACCGTAGTTACTCCCAGGCGGCCAATTACGCCGTCAACCAGACGCTGGTGCGCTCGATCAATACCTCCGTGGTGGCGTTGTTGCCGATTGCAGCATTGCTGGTCGTCGGTTTCGCGGTCCTCGGCCCGGGTACGTTGCTGGACCTTGCGCTGGCGCTCTTCGTCGGTATCGCGGTCGGCACCTACTCCTCGATCTTCATCGCCACCCCCCTGCTGGCGTCCCTACGATCCCGCGAGCCCGCGATGAAGGATCTGGAACGCCGGGCCGCCACCTTCCAGACCTCGCAACACGCTGCACTCGGCGTCGGGAGGGGCTCGACGGGTGCAGAGGAGCAGCAGGGCGAGAACATGTCCGGGGTCATCGAACCCGAGCGCGCCAAGGCCGCTGCCGATGCGCGCCGGACCAAAGTGCGCAAGCGTGAGGTGCACCCGCTCGCACTGCGCGACGAGGACGACCGCACGTGAGCGATATCGACATCGCCAGGCTGCTGCGCGAGCACACCCGTGAGATCGCTGACTTCCCCAAGCCGGGGGTGGCGTTCAAAGACCTGACCCCGTTGTTCGCCGACGCAGCCGCATTCACGACGGTCGTCGAGGACATCGCCGGTCGATATCGCGGCACGGTGGACGCAGTAGCGGGGGTGGAGGCGCGAGGGTTCATCGTCGGTGTTCCGGTAGCCCTGGCGCTCGGTCTTCCGTTTGTGGCAGTCCGTAAAGCGGGCAAGCTGCCGGGCGCCGTGCTGGGCGAGAACTACGAGCTGGAATACGGTACGGCGAGGATCGAGATCGTCGCCGATGCCGTTGCTGGGGGCGACCGCGTGCTGCTCGTGGACGACGTGCTGGCGACCGGCGGGACCGCTGCTGCCGCGTGTACGTTGCTGGAACGGACCGGCGCGCGGGTGGTCGGGATTGCGATGTTGATGGAGCTGGTCTTCCTGGGCGGACGGTCGGCGTTGCCCGATCGCGATGTGCTCGCGCTGCTGCGCATCGACGGCGACTAGGATCTGCCCATGAGTGCTGGCGACAGGGAAACCACCCCAGCACCGCCTGCTGCCGCGACCTCACGGGTCCGCGCGAGACTGGTCCGGTTCAGCGGACCACGCTCAGGTACGAACCGGGTGCTGGAGCCGCTGCTACGCACCGTGCGGAGCACCCACCCCAAGGAAGACGTATCCGTCATCGAGCGGGCCTACGTCGTTGCCGAGCGGTGCCACACGGGTCAGCTGCGCAGAAGTGGTGATCCGTACATCACCCATCCCCTCGCGGTGGCGACCATCCTGGCCGAGCTCGGCATGACACCCCCGACCCTCGCCGCAGCGCTTCTGCACGACACGGTGGAGGACACCGAGTACTCCCTGGAGCAGTTGCGACGCGATTTCGGCGATGAGATCGCGATGCTCGTCGACGGTGTCACCAAGCTGGACAAGGTGAAGTACGGCGACGCGGCGCAGGCCGAGACCGTCCGTAAAATGGTGGTCGCGATGGCCCGCGACATCCGCGTGCTCGTCATCAAACTGGCCGACCGGCTGCACAACGCGCGCACCTGGCGCTACGTGTCGGTGGAGTCCGCGCAACGCAAGGCCACCGAGACGCTGGAGATCTTCGCTCCGCTGGCCCACCGGCTGGGCATGAACACCATCAAGTGGGAGCTGGAGGACCTGTCGTTCGCGACCCTCTACCCCAAGGTCTACGACGAGATCGCCCGGTTGGTCGCCGACCGCGCACCGGCCCGCGAGGAGTATTTGAAGGGTGTGGGCGAGCAGGTCGGTGCAGACCTACGGGCCGCGAAGATCAAGGCGACGGTGACGGGGCGGCCCAAGCACTACTACTCCGTCTACCAGAAGATGATCGTGCGGGGGCGTGACTTCGAGGAGATCTATGACCTCGTCGCGGTGCGTGTACTGGTGGAGTCGGTGCGCGACTGCTACGCGGTGCTCGGCACCCTGCACAGCCGTTGGAGCCCGGTGCCGGGGCGCTTCAAGGACTACATCGCGATGCCGAAGTTCAACATGTACCAGTCGCTGCACACAACGGTGATCGGCCCCGGCGGTAAGCCGGTCGAGATTCAGATCCGCACGTATCAAATGCATCGCCGGGCCGAGTACGGAGTCGCGGCGCACTGGAAATACAAAGAGGACGCCAGTGCCGCGGCTTCGGGTGGTCCCCAGGTCACCGACGACGGTCCGGTCAACGATATGGCGTGGTTGCGTCAGTTACTGGAGTGGCAGCGCGAGACCAGTGATCCGGGTGAGTTCCTGGAGTCGCTGCGTTTCGAGGTCGGCAGTCGCGAGGTCTACGTGTTCACCCCCAAGGGGGAGGTCATGGGCCTGCCTGCCGGCTCGACCCCCGTCGACTTCGCCTACGCCGTGCATACCGAGGTCGGCCACCACACCATCGGCGGCAGGGTCAACGGCCGACTGGTGCCGCTGGAGTCCACGCTGGAGAACGGTGACGTCGTCGAGGTGCTCACCTCCAAGGCGGACGGCGCCGGCCCGAGCAGGGACTGGTTGAACTTCGTCAACAGCCCCCGGGCACGCAACAAGATCCGGCAGTGGTTCTCCCGCGAGCGGCGCGAGGAGGCCATCGAGTCCGGAAAGGAGTCGTTGGCCAAGAACGTCCGTAAGCAGGGTCTGGGTCTGCAACGGCTGATGTCGCATGACTCGTTGACCCAGGTGGCCACGGGATTGCATTACCAGGACATCGACGCGCTGTACGCAGCGGTGGGTGACGGTCACGTGTCCGCCGAGCACGTCGTCAGCCAGTTGCTGGTGTCGCTGGGCGGAGAGGAGGCAGCCACCGAGGATCTGGCGGAGGCCACGACTCCGCTGGGCGTGCCGGCACGACACCGGCACGCGGATTCGGGCGTGACCGTGGTCGGCACGGACGACGTGTGGGTGAAGCTCGCACGCTGCTGTACCCCGGTTCCCGGCGACGACATCATGGGCTTCGTGACGACGGGCAACGGAGTGTCGGTGCACCGCACCGACTGCACGAACGCGGAGTCGTTGCGCACCCAGCCCGAGCGGATCCTCGAGGTTGCCTGGTCGCCGTCTGCTGCGAGCATTTTCCTGGTGCAACTGCAGGTCGAGGCGTTGGATCGCAACAGGCTGCTCTCGGACGTCACCCGGGTCCTGTCCGACCAGCACGTCAACATCCTGTCCGCCAGTGTGGCCACCAGCCGCAACAGGGTCGCCCTGTCGAAATTCACCTTCGAGATGGGTGATCCCAGCCATCTCAAGCACGTCATGCAGGCAGTGCGGCTGATCGATGGGGTGTTCGACGTCTACCGCATCACCGGGTCAGGCCACCGCCGCACCGAAGACGTCGGCGAAAAGACCGAGTCGGCAGCTGCCCCCAGCTGAGTTGGGGTCAGGCGGGGACGGGGTCAGGCGGGGGACAGGAATGCGGTGAGGGCTGCGGAGTACATCCGCTGGTCATCGGCGCCGACCAGCTCGCGCACCGAGTGCATCGACAGCATCGGTGCACCGAAGTCCACGGTGCTGACGCCGAGGCCGGCAGCTGTCACGGGTCCCACCGTCGAGCCACAGGGTAGGTCTGAACGCACGACGAAATCTTGACAGGGTACCTGCGCCTGCTCGCAGGCCAACCGGAATGCTGCCGCGCCGAGGGCGTCTGTGGCGTACCGAAGCTGCGAGTTCAATTTGAGCACCGGCCCACCGTTCAGGGCAATCAGATGCTGCGGCTCGTGTCGGTCGGCGTAGTTCGGATGGGTGCCGTGCGCCATGTCGCCGGATGCGACGATGCTTCCTGCCAGCGCGCGTAGGTAATGCTCGCGCGAGCCGCCGAGCGATGCAGTGACCCGCTCCAACACAACTGGTAGGAAGACACTCGCGGCACCTCGCTCGGAGACGCTGCCGACTTCTTCGTGGTCGAACAGCGCCAGCACAGGGACGAGGGCAGTGCGACCCGGCGCAGCAGCAGCCTCGATCAGTGCTGACGTCCCTGCGTGGCAGGTTGCCTGATTGTCCATCCGTGCGCCGGTCACCAGATCGCGATCGCGTCCGAAGATGCATGCGGGTGCGATGTCATGGGTCATGGCGTCCCAGCCGAGGACGTCACCGGGTGCGACCTGGGCATGCTGGGCGAGATAACCTCGGAAATCGCCCGGTGCGTTCCCCAGGCCCCAGTGCGGCGCGAGTTGTGTTTGCGGGTTGAGTGCCTCGCCGTCACGGACCGAGCGGTCCAGGTGAATCGCGAGGCGCGAGACCCGCAGCACCGGGTCGTCGTCGCGGAAGAGGACCGCACGCGTACCCGAGCCGTCGCGTACAGCGATACGACCCGACAGGCCGAGGTCGCGGTCCAGCCAACTGGAGATCAACGGTCCGCCGTAGATCTCCACACCCAGCAACTGCCACCCGACGCGGGTCAGGTCCGGGCAGGGTTTGATACGCAGATTGGGGGAGTCGGTGTGTGCGCCGATAACGCGGTACGCCGTCGTGGGTCCCTCGGCATGTTCGGTGGACCAGGCAACGAGCGACCCACCGCGCACCACCAGGTATCTACCGGGTTCGGCCGGCCACGAAGCGCTCTCGTCCAGTTGCGTGAAACCGGCCTCGACCAGCCGCTGCGCAGTGGCAGCGCAGGCGTGGAACGGCGACGGGCTGGCGTTGAGGTAATCGACCAGTCCATCGGCCGCTGCGCGGTCGGGCAGGGTCGGGTTCATCCGCCGAACTCCTCGGCGCCCCCGCGCGCCTGGTCCAACCAGGTCTGACGGGCCGCGAGCGACTCGCGGGCAGCGGCGATCTTGCGTTCATCGCCGACAGCGATCGCCTTGTCCAGATCTGCCTGCAGTCCGGCAACCGCACGCTCCAGCTGTTCGACCATCGAATTGGCCCGTGCGGCGATCTCCGGATCGGACTTCTTCCAACGGGTGTTCTCCGCATCGCGCACTGTGGTCTCGATGCGTCGCATCGCCTTCTCCACCCGCTCCATGTCCTTGCGGGGCACCTTGCCCGCAGCGTCCCACCGGTCCTGGATCCCGCGCAGCGCCACCTTTGCAGCTGCCAGATCCTTGACGGGTAGCAGCGCTTCGGCTTCCTTGAGCAGCGCGTCCTTGACCTGGACGTTGGCTTCGAACTCGACGTTCTCGGCGGCGACGACCTGGTCCTTGGCGTTGAAAAAGGCGTCCTGGGCTGCCTTGAAGCGCTCCCAGAGTTTGTCGTCGTCCGAGCGGGACGCGCGGCCGGCCTGCTTCCACTCACCCATCAGCCGTTTGAACGCCCCGGCAGTGGGGCCCCACTCGGTCGATGTCGACAACTTCTCGGCCTCGGCCACTAGTTCGCGCTTGCGGGTCTTGGCGGTGCCGTGCTCCTCATCGAGGGTGGCGAAGTGGGTGCGACGGGCCTTGTCGAAACTGTTGCGGGCAGCGCTGAACCGTGTCCACAGTGAACTCTCGGTGGCTTTGTCCAACCGTGCGCCATGGCGTTGCGCGTTCTTCCAGTCCTCCAGGAGCTCACGCATCCGTGCCGTGCTGGTCTTCCACTGCACACTCTTGGCCGGGACCGCTGCGATCTTCTCCGCTTCGGCGACCAGGATCTCCCGGGCACTCAGGGCTTCCTTGCGGGCGGCTTCGCGAACCTCACCCTCAACTTGACCCTTTGCCTTGAGGGCGGTCGCGATCTGCTCGAGGGTCGCATCGAGGGCCGGCAGATCTCCGACCACCCGGGCTTGATTCACGCTGCCGCGCAGCTGTTTGAGCAGCTCCCCGCCCGCGCCGGCGGTCAGGTCGGTCTGGACCACGCGCTGCAGCAGGAGCACCGCTGACGCAGCGAGCTCGTCGTACTTGCGGGCGAAGTAGCCGAGCGCTTCCGCAGGGCTCGCATTCGGGTAGCTACCGACCTCGCGCTCACCCTCGGGTGTGCGTACGTAGACCGTGCCGTCATCGCCGACCCGGCCGAATGTCGCTGCTTTGCTGGTGCTGACCATCGGCGGTGCGACGGCTGTCGCAGGGGCATCCAGTGATGCCCCTGGGCCGGCGGCCGGCGGGCGTGGTGCCGGCATGACGGGCATGGCGGGTTTCGGATGGGGCTTGGGGATATCCGTTGACACGGGTCTCATGCCTTCTTTTCGGTGATGGTGATCTTCAAGATGCCGATGGGTTGTGTGGGGTGTCCGTCGCCCGGAGCGTTACTGCTGTCGGTGCCCTTCTTGGCGAGGGCCTGCACGGTCGCCAACCCGGAGGTAACACGTCCGAAGATGCTGTACCCGCCGGTCGAAGGGTCGATCTGACTGTCCTGATAGACGATGAAGAACTGGCTTCCATTGCTGTTCGGGTCGGTGGTTCGCGCCATCGCCAACGTCCCCGCGGGGTAGTTGCCGTCTTTCGGCGGATTCTCCAGCCCGTACTCATACCCCGGCCCGCCATCTCCGCGGCCGGTCGGGTCGCCGCACTGCAGGACGTAGATGCCTGAAGTTGTCAACCGAGTGCACGGTGTCTGCGGGTAGAAATTCTTGCTGAGCGCGATGAACGAGGCGACGGTCTGCGGTGCCTGGCGGCCGAACAACTCTGCCGTCATCGGTCCGCAGTTGGTCTGGATCGTTGCGATGAACGTCTTGCCTGCAGCGAATTCTTTGTTCGGCAGCTTCAGCACGGGCGCAGATCTGGCATTCGGGGCGGCGGTGCACTTCGGGCCCGCGGCCCCGGGGGATACAGCAGATGAGGGTGCTGAGTTCCCGGCGGCGGTGTCGGACGTTGCAGCAGTAGATGTCTGGGATCCGCATCCGGTCAACAGCAGAGCCGACGCGGCCACTACTGCCGACGACATGCCTGCTGCACTGCGGCGTGTCGTTCGCACGTGCGTTACTCCCTTGCCGCCGAAACCGGACTCGTTGGGACCGAGAGGTGTCTCGGCGTACGTGTGCAGTGTAGGCAACAGGCGAGCAGTGCGGGCTGTCACCGGTGCCGATGTGGCGTGAGCACCCGGCAGAAGCGTGGATCAGACGTCGGTAGGGTTCTGGAGTGCTTGCTCTCTCCTTCCCTGCCGCCGCTTTCGGCACCAACTGCTATGTGCTCGCTACCGGCGCCGGCCAGGAGTGCGTCATCGTCGACCCGGGCATCGGCGTCACCGACACGCTGGGCGAGGTGCTGCGCGAGCATCGGTTACGACCCAGTGCTGTCCTGCTCACCCACGGGCATGTGGACCATGTCTATTCGGTGACGCCGGTCTGCGGGGGCGAGCTCGGCGCGTACATACACACCGATGACCGCTACCGGCTGACCGACCCACTCGCGGGCCTGGACCCCCAGCTGTTGGCCATGTTCGAGCAGCAGTTCGGTGCGGCCGCGACCTGGAAAGAGCCCTCGAACGTAACCGCCGTCGAAGGTGGCGCGCGGCTTGCACTGGCCGGCCTCGAGCTCGACGTGCTGCATACGCCCGGGCATACCGAAGGCTCGGTCATGTTCGGGCTGCCGGGTATTCCCGACGGCGTTCCCGACGAGGCCGCCTGCTCGATGACGATGCTTACCGGTGATGTGCTGTTCGCCGGATCCATCGGGCGCACCGATCTGCCCGGAGGATCGGCCGCAGCAATGGCCGCCTCGTTGAAAGAGGTCGTGCTACCGCTGCCCGACCACACCCTGGTGCTGCCCGGGCATGGACCGGGCAGCACCATGGCCCGCGAGCGCGCGACCAATCCCCACCTGCAGAACCTCTGATTCCGCTCACCACGCATCCGAAGGACGTTCGCTCTACTCATGGCCAGCAAAGTCACCCCCATCAGCGGTTTCCCTGAGTGGCTGCCCCGGCAGCGGATCGTGGAGCAGCACTTCATCGACACCATCCGCGAGGTGTTCCAGCTGCACGGGTTCGCCTCGATCAACACCCGCGCCATGGAGCCGGTGGATCGGTTGAGCTCGCAAGGTGAAGATGCCGACAAGGAGATCTACGCGGTACGCCGCCTTGCCGGTGATGACGACGCGAGCACGCCGGCCCTCGGCCTGCACTTCGACCTGACCGTGCCGTTGGCTCGCTACGTGCTGGAGAACGCCGGCAAGTTGACCTTCCCGTTCCGCCGCTACCAGATCCAGCCCGTCTGGCGTGGCGAGCGCCCCCAGCGTGGCCGCTACCGCGAGTTCATCCAGGCCGATATCGACATTATCGGGGCTGACACGCTCGCCCCGCACCATGAGGTCGAACTACCGCTCGTCATAGCGGATGTCTTCTCTCGGCTACCGATCGGACCATTCCGCATCCAGGTCAACAACCGCAAGATCTGTGAGGGTTTCTACCGCGGGCTCGGGATCGACGACGTTGCGGGCACCCTGCGTACCGTTGACAAGCTGGACAAGATCGGCGCCGACGGGGTGCGCAACGTGCTGGTCGCGGCGGGTCGCACGCAGGAGCAGGCCGACCAGTGCCTCGCGTTGGCAGCCATCTCGACGCCGGACAGCAGTTTCGTCGCGCAGGTGCGCGCCCTCGGCGTGCACCACCCGTTACTGGACGAAGGGCTTGCCCAGCTCGCCGCGATCATGGATGCCGGCGCCGAACACGCGCCTGGCATCCTGTCCGCCGACCTGAAGATCGCCCGCGGCCTGGACTACTACACCGGCACCGTCTACGAGACGGTCCTGGAAGGTAACGAGGCGTTCGGGTCGATCTGCTCCGGAGGTCGGTACGACGCGCTGGCCAGCGACGGTAAGCGCACCTACCCCGGTGTCGGTATCTCCATCGGGTTGTCCCGGTTGCTCGGACTGCTCATCACCGAGGGCGGGTTGAGCGCCTCGCGAGAGACCCCGGTCGCCGTGCTCGTCGCAGTCAACGACGAGGAGTCGCGGGCCGGATCGATGCGGATCGCCACGGCGTTGCGACGTCGGGGCATCCCTGCGCTCGTAGCACCGAAGGCGGCGAAGTTCGGTAAACAGATCCAGTTCGCGGATCGGCGGGGGATTCCCTACGTCTGGTTCCCGGGCGTTGAACAGGACGTCACAGAGGGCGGCGACGAGGGGTCCGGCGCCGACCAGGTCAAAGACATCCGCAGCGGAGAGCAGGTTGCGGCCGACCCCGATACCTGGTGTCCGCCGGCAGGTGAGCTACGCCCGTCGCTGGTGCTCCCGTAGCGAGCGTCTCACCTTTTGGACATGCGCAACGGGTCATATCTGACCCGTTGCGC
>JALYUK010000335.1 GCA_030853805.1 Actinomycetota bacterium
GCGGATTTGGTTCCGCAGGCCACCCGCCGGTACAGTGGTTTCTGCACCCGACGCGGGGTGGAGCAGCTCGGTAGCTCGCTGGGCTCATAACCCAGAGGTCGCAGGTTCAAATCCTGCCCCCGCTACCAGGCAAAATGGTCCCCAGGACGCTCTCTTGGGGACCATTTTGGTGCGCGCTGTAGTAAATCTTGTAGTAATGCGGGTCACTTAACGACCACCGCCGACTGCCTCAGCAATCAGTTGTGTGACCTGCTCTGCGGCTGCCCGGTCCTGGCCGGTCGACCGGTGGGCATAGATCTGGAAGGTCACGTTCATGTTGGCGTGCCCCACCCGGTCGCTGACGAGCTTGGGGTCGATCCCCGCGTCGAGTGCCACTGTCGAATAGGTGTGCCGGATGTCGTGCAGCCGGATTTGCCGCACGCCGGCCCGATCCACGAGACGGTTGAACCTGCGGGTGATCGTATCGGGGTGCAGCTGCCGACCGTCTGTGAAGCAGAGCAGCCTGCCGTGGTCGGGATATGTTGCGCCGAACTCCGCTCGCTCCTTCTCCAGCAGATCGACGTACCCACGCAGTGCCGCGACGGTGAACGCGTCGAGGGAAATCGTGCGGCGGCCGCTGTTGGTCTTGCCGTCGGACTCGGCGGCATTGCCGTCGACTACGACGCGAGTGTCGCCTATGGTCAGCGTGCCGATCTCAAGGTTGAGAAGGTCCCGCTGGACACCAGCGAGTTCTGACCGTCGCATCCCAGTGGTGGCCGCCAGAACCCAAATGCCGGCGAACCGGTCGGTCAGCGCAACTCGGAGCCAGATGGCTAGCTCGTCCACCGTCCACGGCTTCGGGCGGTTGTCGACTCCGCGTCGTTCGCGCGGCAGGCTCGCATGCGCTGCCGGATTGGTGCTGAGGTACTGCCACGCCACCGCATCGCTGAGCGCTCGGTGCAGCAGCCGGTGGACGTTCTTTACCGATTTCGGGGCCAGCCCGTCGGAGTGGCGTTGAGGGACACGGCCACGGCGATACCGCCCGACCGCAGTCCGGGCCGCGTAGATCGTGGTGCCGCACGCCTTGGAGATCTCCTTCGGTGGTGGACCGAGGCCGTCCCGCCGATGGCGTCGGGCCTTCCAGTACTCGTACATCGCGGTGTTGGTGTCGACCTTCCGGCGACCGACCTCGAGCAGCTCGCGATAGAAGGCGTTTAGAACCGGTACCGTGATCTCCTGCAGTTTCCGGTCACCGAGCACGGGCAGCACGTAAGCATTGACATTATCTGCATAGTTGGCGTAGGTCGTTGGTTTGATCGAATGCTCGACGGTCGTGAGCCACTCGCGTAGGAAGTCGCGCACAGTTCGCCGTGACGGATGCAAATAGCTCCCAGCACCGAGCTCGCTCTTGACCCTAATCGCGGCGGACCATGCGTCTGCGTCCTCGGTGAACCCGCCCCGGTAGACACGCTCTCGCTTTCCAGTTAGCAGGTCAGGTTCGCCGTAGATGATGAAAGCCCACCTTCTGCCCCGCGGGTACACGGTGATACCGGACATTCGGGGGCCAGTAGCCTTCTGCATCTTGCTCATGCTGCTGGCTCGTCGGCGCCTTCGATTAGCCGGCGGAGTCGCGCTGTCACCACGAATATGCGTCCGCCGAGATGCCGGACAGGTAAGGCTCCACACGCTGCGTACCGGTAGGCCGACGCGCGGCTGAAGCCGAGGATCGCAGCAGCAATCGGCACTGGCAACAACGGTGGCAGGTCGGCCAGTGGATCGGTGGTGTCGCGCGAAGTGAACGCCTGGGCGGTCAGCGCAGGAGGGGAAGACGCTGACCTGGCAAACGGACTCAGGTCGGCTTGCTCGATGGTCATCACGCGATCTCCTCGTTGTCGCTCGCCTCGGTAGTAATCTCGGGCACCGAGCGCAGGTGGCTCCGATGAACCGGCCGGATCCGTGCGCGCTCCTCGGCTGCCATTGACAGCCACGAGGTGGGCGCCGCAGCGAAAGCCTGCTGCAGCTCAGGGAAGGTGGACGAGTTTTGGAGAGGTGCGGGGAGCGGGTCGAAGCTGTCAGAGCTGTAGTCAAGGGCTTCTGTGTCGCCGGTTGCCTGGAGGTAGTAGGCGAGTCGACGGGGCGGGCGGAAGATCATCATCAGTCCGATCTCTTGTTGATTCATGGTGCACTAAGGTGCCATGTGGGTCAACGTCGGGTCAGGTTGCAACCCGCGGAGCCATTGGACGCAGCCGCTACCCTCTATGGGTGGCGATCAGTCCGAACGACGCGCGGCCGTTGAGTGTGCAGATCGCCGCAGACCTGCGTCGTCGGATCACGGACGGAGAATTCGCGGTGGGCGCGAAGTTGCCGTCCCTGCGGGCACTGGCCTTGGAGTACGGCGTCGCGGAGTTGACGGTGCACGCAGCAGTGAAGGAACTGCAACGTCGGTGTGTGGTTATCTCCACGCCTGGACGCGGCACGTTCGTGCACGCCCTGCCGAGTGGTTCGGCAAGGGAGAGCGGTGTGGGTGAGCATGCCGCGTTGCGCGAGGAGATCGCAGCACTTGGCGAGCGCGTGGAGAAACTCGAGCGTGATCAACGAAAGCAGTGATCCGTCCTGTCGGCAGTTGATCGTTCGCGGCGTCATGAGTAAAGGGCACCGCAGATTGCGGGACGCCGGAACGCCGTTTCCAGGACTTCTCGAGACGTCTTCGACCGCCAAAACGTCCTGCGATTCGTCCAGGTCTCTCGAACCGACGACCTGCGGATTAAAAGTCAGTCTGACGATGTCACGGATGGTGCTCAGGAGTGACGCAGAATCCCGTCTGGGCTGGTCAGACGTGGTTCCCCGACTTCTCACGTCCCGGTTCGTGACACCGTGTTCCATCCGCTGCGCTACCAATTGCGCTACCATTTGCCCGACGCCAGTTGCCAGATTCGGCTCCATCGTGGCGGTGCTGCACCCGGCTCGTTCGACAGTGCCGATGCGGTCGGCACTGTGGTGCAGTGTCAAGTGCGACCGTTCCCTTGGGCGCCGATGCTGGAGATTGCACCCCACGGCTGGACATTGACCTCACGATGGGCCTGCCGACCGATCTCCACTCCCGTTGGATACTCCGGCCTCGGCGACCCGAGCAGCGATCGGCTTCAGTGGGCGGCGTGATAGGTGGTGAGGATAGCGGCGGGGATGCGGCCGCGGTCGGATACCTTGTGGCCGTTGTTGCGCGCCCACTCGCGGATGGCTGCCGCCTGCTCACGTGAGAGCCGGAGCGGGACGCCAGGTGCGGTGGGACGCAGGTCAGAGGATTCGAGTTTGGGAGCGCGCCGGCCGGCGTGAAGGACGGTTGTGCGGCCGCCTGTCTTGCGGGCGTGCTCGATCCAGGTCGCGACGTCCTCGCGCCCGGGCTCGTCGACGCCTGGTACCGGTTCGCTGAGGTCAAGCAGAACTGGCTGGGGTTCGTCGTTGACGGCAACTTCGGGCATGGGCTGGGCCGCAAGTTCGCGCGTGAGCTCAACGAGGCGTTGACGTCGCTGCTCTCCGACCTGGGCGAGGAGGTCACCACCGAATCGACCCACGTCGAGAAGGTCTCGCTCATCCGCCGCGGAGTCGGGCGCGACACCATCAGCGACTTCAGCACGAACCTGATCAAGCACTACCTGTGCTCATACACCGAGAAGTTCACGCTCGAACATATCGATCAGACCCAGCGCCGGGAGTTCGTCGTCCCGCGGGCGGTATTCAGCTACCGCACCATCGTGTGGATGCCCAAGACGTACACGTTGCCCGAGCTCGAGAGCGACTTCGTGCTGCTGACACCGATGGACATGCTCACTCTCGACGACACGTGGATCAACCGCTCGGACATGATCGGCTCGTTCGACAGTGTCGTCGCCGCCGTTCCGGACGAGCAGCAGCGTGCCACCGTCTCGCGGTACCTCACCGAGCGGCTCAGCCGAAGCCGAAGCCGAAGGAGTCACGGAGGCCTGCGCGAAGGTGTTCGCCGCGTCCCCGTGGAACGAAGATGCCTGATGCCCGCCGTCACCCACCTCAACGTGCAGTTCGTCGAATTCGTGCCAGAGACCCTCGACGAGGGCGTCATCTACGTGTCGCTGGAATACGGCACGGTCGTCCACCTGTGCGCATGCGGCTGCGGCGCCCAGGCGGTGACGCCGCTAGGACCCCAGGAGTACCCGATCACTTACGACGGCGAGGCCGTGACGCTGCGCCCGTCCGTCGGGAACTGGGGCTTTGAGTGCCGCTCTCACTACACCGTGGACAAGGGCCGTGTCACCTGGGCGGGCGACTGGACGGCCGACGAGGTCTCGCGGAACCGGGCCCGCGACCGTATGGCCAAGGATGTTCTCTTCTCGTTGGCAACCGCGGTCGCAGAGGACGACGATTGTGTGTCGCCGATCGCGACGAGGTGGCCGAACGGTGTGACGCACCGGCCGCCGCGCGTGCCAGGTCATGGACCGCACGCCTTGCAGACCTTGCGCGAAAGCTGATACGCCGCGCTTGACTACCTGCCGCGGAAACGTGACGCGATCACGAAAAGGCCCGGCGTCTGCGTCCTATGACAGCGGCCACGGGAAACTGCCCGGAGACGGCCATTTAGCTGCCCGGTGGCGGACATGAAAGTTGCCCGCTGACGGTCTTGGGATCTGCTCGACACGAAGTCCGTCTGCCCTGCCGTGTCCCGCGGTGTGGGCCCCTCCTGGGGTGC